>CADCPV010000142.1 GCA_902803345.1 uncultured Eubacteriales bacterium
CTCCTCATCCCCCGCCGCCTTCGCTTTCTCCAGCTGCGCGTAGGCATTTGCCAGGGTATCCGTCTCCGACTTCACAGTCACAATCAGGCTGAAGAATTCAGATCCGGTGCTGCTGTTCGTCACAGTAATGATGTAGCTCAGCGAAGCGCCCGTGTAATTCCTCGGTGCATTCAGCAGAACTTCCGAAGTACCCGGTGAGAAGCTTCCGCTTCCGGAACGCATCGCGCTGATGATATTCAACACATTCTGGGCTTCGCTGCGCTCGTCGTCCGTGGACTCTGCCGCAGAAAGGATCGTATTCGCTTCGGTTTCGTACCGCAGCAGCGTATCCTCCGGATAATTCGTTTGGACATTAAGATCCGCGCGTCCCTTCGCCTGCGTCGCCGAATCGTAACCGTTGATCACAGCTGTGAATCCTTCGGAAGCGTCGACTCTGGGTGTAATCTTCACGCCTTCACCGGACTCAATCAGAAGGCTCTTCTGGTCGTTCTGTTTCAGGTCGGTAGTTTCTTCGACTCCGCCGCTCGTATTCAGTACGCTGACTGTTCCGACAGTCTGGACTTTCTCCCAGTCTTCGATCAGTTTCTCCAGGTCATCATTCTGCTTGCTGACATAGATGTCAAGCGTGAAGGAGTTTGTTGAATTTTCTTTTGCCGTTACCACAATCCGGTACTGCAGCTTACGGTCGCTGTAGTTTCTCGGTGTCTGGAATACAATATCCACTGAGCTGCTGTCGTCTTCACTGGGTCCGCTGATGCTGCCCTTTCCGGAACGCATCGAATTGATCCGTTCAATCACGGCCTTCGCGGCTTCGATTTCCTTCTCATCCGTAACATCCGGTCCGATCGACTGGACTGCCCGAGCATAAATCTCATCCAGTTCTTCTTCTTTGTAACTATAAGTTCCCTTGGAAAGGTCTGCTTCTTCCTCGAGACCAGTCTCAGGATCGATCTGCCAGAACTTGTAGGTATAGCCCTTGGACGATCCGGATACTCTGGTGTTCAGCATGATGCGAGTTCCGGACTCAACTGTTAGTGTACCGATTTCAGGACTCTTGATCGATGCGTTGGTTCTTCTCTCTGCAGTGCTTTCAGAATCGGCCTTCACGTAGAATTCCGGCTCGGATTCCAGCGGTTCTCCGTCGGATCCGGAAAGTCGGATATTAGATACCAGTACCATATCCGCAAGGAAGACGGTCTCTTCCGATCCTTCGACAATGGTCTTGTTAATCTGTCTCGATACGGTTGCTCCGTCCAGCCCGACAGTAGCGCTCAGGCTCTCCGGCGTCCAGGAAGCAATATCGGCGTCATTTGCATTGTACGGCTCCAGTTTGACATAACGCAGAGATTCCAGACGCGGAATCAGGATCTTCAGATGGTCTTCTTTACCGGACTGAAGTGCTTTGTCCTTAATATTGTAGGTATCCGCAGTATCCGCTTCGAGATACGGCCGGATATTGCTGATCTCATATTCCTGCTCAGAATCGTAAATGTCGTAATAACCGATTCTTGCGCGTACCGGATCCGTCGTTCCGCTTCCGGAAGTTGTCGTATCCAGAGCTGTTTTGATATCAAGCTGTACAAGTTCCACATTGCCGATCATATTGACGCGGGAAGGTGTCAGCGACGGCATGAATCCGTTTTCGATGTAGTATTTCCTTATAATCTCTCCTGACGGTTTCTGCGTCACAATGTAAACATTTTCGATCGTCAGATCCAGGTTTCCGGTCTTGACGATATTCAGGCCCCTGATCTCCGACACATCTCCGAGATCGAAATCCAGTTCAAGAAGCTGACCGGGCTTCACCATCTTGTATCCGGCATCCGTCAGGTAGATATACTTACTTCTGATCTCCTGATCCGGCGCTCCGGAAGGTGTAAAGTACACCGCCACAGCCATATCCCGGTTCTCCGCGATCAGGTCCTGAAGCGGATTATAAGAAAGCACCTGCATCATCACGCGCTGTATGCCCGGCTGGACTTTGGGTGAAGTTGTAATCGACAGTGTACTCTTCGAATCCGCATTGACAGCACCGGTCAGGTAGTAAGTTTCAATCAGGACTCCTGAACGGACACGCTGCAGGACTCCATAACTGATTGGCGCTTTTAAAGTTCCCTTTGAAGTCGTCTTGACAGTGACACCGGTAATTGAGTCCAGATTCGTCGCGCTGATTCCGACCTTGGAGAAGACCGGCTGCCCGTCCTGATTATATGAGAAGTCCAGCTGTCCTGCGCCGGCGCCCATCGGTTCCAGCGTCATTGCATCCGTATAAATAACACTCGCATTGAGACCATAGCTCGAAGGATCGGATGCATTCTCTGCCGTCCCCGGATAAATGAACAGGTTCAGGGTGTCGTTCTTGGACTTCGGTTCCCGGTTGATTACGGGAGCCCAGCTATTGGTCTTCTCATCCGTCTTAATCGGGTTGTTCTGGAGCGAAATATCTATCTTCTGTATACCGGATGTCCCGCCGCCGTAAACCGGAATATAAGTTTCCAGCGTCGTATCATTCACCCACTGTGTAATAAAAGACAGGCCGGCGCCTTCATCATAGCGATACGAAATTTCACCGGACTTATTGATATAACGCCGTCCTTTTCCGTTAACCAGGTGCACCGATACATTGTCTATATGCCAATAGGTAACCTCATCAGCCCTCGTATACAGCGTCAGGGTGTTCAGCTTTGTGATGTCACTGACGTTCAGGTAGAACCGGTCTGTCTTGCCTGCCCGGAAGGTGTATTCCGGATTGCTGACGGCGTAAGTCACTTTCGTCGACCTGGCTCCGACTCCGTCATCATAGGTCCGTTCATAGGAAGATTCACGTCCGGCGTACTGGTCCATCTGATAGACTATGTCAATTCCGTCCACTGTCTGAACCTGGCTGTTCGCATCCTCATAAGAGTAGTCCATGCTCATGCCGCCAACCAGCTGCTTGCAGTCCTCATATTCCGGTGTGCCATCTGTTGCGATTCCGGTAGTCCGTTTGTAGGCACCGGTTGTAATGCTGACCAGAAGTTTTGCGCTGTAGGAAGATGCTGTTACCTCATAGGTCGTAGCAATTTCCGCCGCCGTGTGGCCTTCCATACCCTTGATCGTAGAGGATTCGCCCGGATCACGGTATTCGATACCGACCCAGCCAAGCCCCTCTTCACTTGCGCCGTCGATCCTCCAGGTCGGTGTCAGTGCAGCATCGGTGTTCTGCATAACTTCTATGTATTTAATTTTCAGCTTGTCATAAATATTTCCGTTGGAGTCCTGATCATCCGGAAGGACCATTACGGCTGAAAGATCACCGTAATCAATGACTGTCGGAATGTCAAAGTACACATCCGCGCCGGTACGGAAGGCGTCGCCGTCGATCTGCTGGTTCGCGAGAACGCAGCCGGAGGTACCTCTCTCAAAAATCAGCTGGAAGTAGAACAGGTTTGCCGAACCGCAGTCGTCGTTATTATCGGTCACCTTGTCACCCGCCACCTTGACATGAACTGTATAGTTTCTGCGTTGTTTTGTGAAGCCGAGGTCCTTCTGGGCATCCTCGTAGGTCATATTGTTGATCAGATCATTCCAGTCAACATCCTCACGATTGACGACTTGTTTGCCTTCGCTGTCAAACTGTTTCCACTCGCCGTCATCCTGCACCAGGTCACCCGGTACCCAGTCTTCACTGTTCGGATCTGCGCCGGGGTCTTCATCGGGGTCATAATCCGGGTTCGTCGCCATGTCGCCGGTAACAGCACCCGCGCTGAAACTGATCGAATGCGCGTCTACTTTTCTTGTATACTCCAGATGCGACAGGTAGCGTGCATTGGCAGGATCGTCCGGGTCTATTTCCTTACTTTTGGTTTCAGAAAAAGATGCAATACGCTGCTCATAGGACTCCACAAACTGCATCGTAATGCCCTTCACCTGCCACTCGTCTTCGCCGCTCAATTTATACGACACCGAAGTAAAGCGCATTACATTCGGTATCGGCAGCAGAAACTGGATCTTTGCGCCCTGGCTCATGCCATAACTGTAAGCAAACTCGTCGACATTTCCGCCCCAGTAGCCATAGAACTGATTGACGTAATCCCGAACATTGAATTCCGGACTTGTTACACTTGAACCATCGAAATTGGTATAGGTAAACTGAATCATGAGGTCATCACGGGTACCCGCATTGATGACATTGTCGGTGTAAAGTGACACAAGATAGCGCTCCTGGTTGTCCACAGGATTCAAAACCAGCTTGTCATTATAATTCTGGAGATAGAAATAGTTTTCCGTTCCAGCTGCTACACGCACACCTTCAACCGTTGAGGCGGTCGAAACCTTTACCGGATCTCCGTTAAAGCGGTAACGGACTGTCGCACCGTCAATTGCAGCCTCACACTGGCTTGCATCTTCATAGACCGCAAAACAGGTATAACGGAGTTCGTCCGTTTTAGTTGTTTGGAAACGCTCTGTTGCGGTGTCAGAGCTCGTACTCGCACTTAACCCGCACTTTGTAAGAGCTGGTTCGCCCCCGATAGTTATCGACACATTCACGATGCCCTGATAATCCGGAAGCAGAAGCGGAACTGCAATCGTATCTCCCTGCTGTGCATAGCCCGCGATACGCGGGTCGCTGATCAGTTTGCTGAGTGATCCGATCGCGCAGGCAGCGAAAGGAACGGTAACCTCACGCACATCTCCCCAGACATCCGAATAGCGGACAGTAAGCGCAGCTGTTTCAACAAAGCCCATGTCTTTCAGTTGCGGTTTGCTGCCATTCTCATATTTACATGCCAGAGACTCAAAGCCGGCAAAAGCCTGGTCCGCAAGGTCCAATCGAAGCACGACATTTATTTTTTTCTGGGACTGATGTTTTTTTCCGGCCTGGGTGGGTCTGCCGTAAGCACTTGCCTGGCTGGCATTCACCAGAGTGCAGTCCGCAACACCGCCCTGATCGCCGTATTTCACGACATTGAAGGTACCGCCTGTGGTTCTCCACTTGAAGTTTCCGCCGCTCTCCGACATGGCCATATCGCAGATGACCTCGCCGGTAAAATCGATATAGCCGTATGCAGAATACCAGCCAACCATCTCGTTTTCAAGCAGCTGGTCCACGCGGTAGATCCGGAGGCTCTGACAGGACCAGGTGGTCTCGTCAGGCGTATGCATTCCGAAGATCTGAATCTTGTCGATGCTGGTAATCGCCTCTTCGGTCTGGAACATGATCTGGTCTGTACTGACAGAATGGAGCGCATCCACGTTTGTTATGTCAATTGGATTGAAACCAAAGATTTCCCGGGCAGACTTCATCTTTTCAGATGAAAAAGTCGCTCCCGCCTTTTCCGCGAGTTCGAATCCGTTTTCAATTGCATCCAGATGCGGCATCAGCAGAACACTTTTTTTGGATGAGCCAGCCGTATAATGTACGTTGAAATACAGGACGTTATCGGCGTTTCCGTTGTCGCGGATTGTGCCGGTGCTCACTTCCAGGATATAAAGATTCTTGCCGGTATGGGCGATTTTGGCACCCGCCGGGTAAAGGTCGCTGATTTTTTTCCAGTTCAGGTTCGCACTGGTACTGTCTGCGGCTGCAAAGGCTTCCTTCGGAAACAACGGCAAAATCATCGCCATAAGAAGCACTGCCGCAAGGATTTTGCGGGCCAGTGCCTTCAGGCGGGTATTCTTTATTCCTGTGTCATGTCGTTTCATTTATATATGCTCCATTATCCTGCTTTTCTTCTTCTCTCACGCTGCGCTTCCACCTCGGCAATCAGATCATCGAGCGTCATTTCTTCGACCTCGCGGCCGTTCGCGCGCATCTTCTCGAAAGGAGACATATTCATGAGGGTTGCGGCAAAGCTGCAGAAGCTGGACATAAAGTCGTCATCCTCGTCGGTGTCGCTGTCTTCGTCCTCATCGTAGTCTTCGTCGTCTTCGTCCTCATCCTCGTCGTAGTCTTCATCATCGTCGTAAGCCGAGAAGTTATCATCCAGGTCTTCGTCGTAGTCTTCATCCGGCGCGCCGAAAAGCATTGCGATTTCGCCGTCTTCCTCTTCGGGATAGTCGTCATCTTCTTCATCGCTGCCGAAGGGGTTCAGTACTTCGGTATCGTACTCGTCGGCATCAAAATCGTCTTCGTCATAATCATCCGTATTATCTCCGCCGATATCCAGGATGAATGCGTTGTCTTCTTCATTCTCATCGTCTTCTTCGAAGCTTTCTCCTGCCCTGAGACGCTCGTTTTCTTCGCGGAGCTTCCGGATCTGCTGGTCCATCTCCTCGCGCATCCGGCGGATTTCCTCGTCCTTTTCACGAAGCTCCCGCGACTGTGCATCTGCCGGAGCGGTTTCCTGTACATACGGGGATGTCTGCGCCGCACGCGCCGCTGACGGCATCAGCGGATTTTCAGATGTGCGTTCCGCGGCTGTCGCCATGCGGTCGAGCGCATTCGCGATCATGCTGAATACGGACATAGCCGCAGGATCTGATGCGACTCCCTGCTGTGCCGGTTCATCGTTTTTGATCGGCTGAAGCGGAACCGACTCATCATGCCCAGTCTGTTCTTCTTCCTCATCCAGGAAGTCCAGACTCAGATCAGGATCTTCCGTTATCATGAGATTGACAGAATTTCCGGCATTCTGCGAAAGATAATCCGCATACTCGTCTTCGTCGTAAATATTCAGCGTAACACCGGAACTGTACTGTACCTGTTCCTGGGTCTCACGGGGCTCATTCCGCTTCTTCTGCGCGACGGCCTCTTCATGCTGTGCGCGACTTACGCCAACGAAATCTTCCCAGTTGGCCGCGCCTTCCGGTCCAGAGAAATAGCGGCTCTCGTAATTCTGAGCCTCAAACATTTCGACGATACCGGGGGAGGTATTGATCTGGAAGCTGGAGCGGCTGGTCGGGCTCAGAATGGTGAACGCCTGGCCGCGGGGTGCCTGCACGATCTCCTCCTGCTCGGATTCATTAATTCCGCCCGCGTTTGCATACAGGTTTACAAGGTCCTGCATATCATTCGGCGCAAGCGAGAAAATGAAGCTGTACTGGCAGGCGTTGATGATCGCGGCGGACTTGCGCATCAGTTCGTCTGAACCGACAAAGTCCTTGATATTCTGCGTGATGACGATCTGCATACCATTGTATTTCCGGATACGCTTTGCGAGCTGGAACATGAAGTCCAGCGCGATCGGGAACTTCGAATCAATGAATACGTGCGCTTCGTCAATGACGACCACGATCTTGCGGTTTGCCCTGAAACGCAGATTGTAATCACGGTTCTTGATGATTTCGTTGTCAATGTATTTCAGAACCAGCAGCATCTGCGCGTTGGCGATGGTCTGGTTCCGGTTCGCAAGCATGGACTGGAAATTGAAAACCGTAAAGTTTTCGTCCGTCGTAATGGTCGAGGGGCCGTTCCAGATGTTCGCGTTCCGGCCTCCGGTCGAGAATTTTGCGATATAGTTCATCAGGGTTCCGAGCATGTCCCGCGTGAAGGGGTTGTCGCTCTTCTGGAACTCTTCGAGCACCTCATCATACAAATCGTCGAAGACCGGGTAATCCTCGGGCCTCAGCGCGCCGAGATCCGTCTCCGGCGTAATATTGTGCATCAGGTACATGTGATCGACGAGGGTATTGAGATACTCCATCGCGTCTTTTTCACAGTCCGGGATGATCTGGCGGAAGAACTCTTCCAAAAACTGCAGATGCGTCGCGTAACTGCCTGCAGCGCCGCTTGAACTCCCGGTCTCATCATCATCCAGCGAGGTGATGATATGGAAGGGGTTCAGACGGCCGTACTGAGAGTTGCCGACGTTGATCATCTGGCCGTGGAGGTTCCGGGCCAGTTCCGTATACTCGTTTTCCGGGTCAAGGATGAAAATCTTGGCGTCCTCGGCCGCGAGATTCGCGAGGAGCGATTTGGTCGCGTAGGATTTACCGGAACCGGACTTGCCGACGATGACCATGTTGCTGTTGACACGTTCTGAATCTCTGCGGAAGAAATCCACAAAGACCGGTACGCCTTCGGATTCACCGAGCTTCACGCCGCCCTCGTCCGAAACATGTGCGAAAATCCAGGGATAGGAAGCGGCAATTGTATTAGACGGAATGCCCCGCCCTTCTTTGGACATCGGGTCAAGAGCCGAGACCTGCGAGCCGATAAAGGCCTGCACCTGGTCGAATTCCATGTTGTTCAGGCGGAAGGAGGCCTCCTGCCAGACACGGCGGATATTCTTCTTCATCTCTGTCATGACCGGCAGATCGGATTCACGGTCACGCTGCGACGAAGACAGATTCCGGGTTGCGTTGATATCGTAGGCAGTAATATAAATATTTGTCTCCATCAGCGCTTCATTATCGTTCTGAAGCGTCACAAGGAGATTCTGCAGCGTCTCGATATGGGACTCAATTTCGATCCTTCTCGAATCAACGCCGGTTGAGGACCACTGGCCCCGGAGTTCCTGAAGCGAACGGTCAATATTCCGGGTCGCTTTCGTGCGGTCCATCGGTTTGAACTTGATGACGACCTTCGTCGCGGGAACGCTCAGGACACTGGCAAGCCAGGCGTCGTCCACCATCGTCGGGAAGTTGATGACCCGGAAGTTGTGCGTGACGATCCGATTGACTTCTACTTTCCGCACGCGGATATCCACCGAATCCGGCTGAGCCCAGCGTACAAGATCCTCGTCCCGGATCTTCTCGACATCATGCTCGTTAAAGTCAATCTGGTTTGAATACTTCAAAAAAACTGCCAGTTCCCGGTTTGTCAGCCTATGGACAGTCAGTTCCCCGCTTGTCAGCTGCTGCACCGCGTCCCGGATCTGAAGTTCCAGCCTTCTGCGGTCCGATTCGAATAGCACCAGGTAGTAGAACGGTGTAACAATGTGGTTGTCTTCGCTGTAATCCCGGAGCTCATTGATACGATCATACTTGATCTCAACACGGGCTTTCAGCTCTTCCTCACTCAGCATTCCGTTTTCGTAGGAATCACTCAGTGCTTCAAGACCGTCGTATTCGCGGTCAAGGTAGCGGTCATAGATGATCGGCTGCTCGAGTTTGACAATGTTCGCGCAGTAATCCGCGGAGATTGAACGCAGGACCCTTCCAAAGCAGTTCTCAATTGAGTTCGTGCGGCGATGCTCAGAGAAGAATCGGAATTCCACCGGCTCAATCTGAACCACAGCGCCGTAATACTGGCCATGCAGGTACTCGATCTGGTCATCACTGATCCCCGTGAAGGGGATAATATCGTCCATGCTTACCCCGGCAAGTGTTTTCCCGGAGCCTTTGAGATTCTGCTGTTTGCCGCCCTTTTTCTTCGGGGTCTCTTCCTCTTGTTCTCCCTCCGAGAGCGCGACCAGCTCCTGATCGGTGCAGGCACGGACAAACTTCCGTTTATAGCTGAAAAAGCTCAGGATATGGCCGAAGTATTTGTAGTTCGGAACACCGTCCATCCGGACGAGAAGCAATGCCGCGATTGCCACAACACCGATAAAGAAAGCGACTTTATAGGGCAGGTTGGAAATCGCTATGAGAACCAAAAATCCAATACCGATACCGCCCACGATGAGGTCGCCGACGCTCACACCGCGGAAAATCTCTACACGGACTTTGGTTTTTTCAGGTATCATTCTCTGCATGGATTCTATGACCTGCTTTCCTCATTGCTTCATCCCGGGTGGAATCCCTGACTGTGCCCGGGATGACTCATGGCTTAAAAGTTACGGTTTCGGCCGGCGCTGAAGGATCCTGCCCTTCTTCTCACGGGCGGCGGGTTATTTCCCTGCGGCGGCGGATTGTTGCCCTGCTGGTTGTTGCCCTGGTTGTTGTTGCCCTGCGGCGGATTGTTGCCAAGGTTGCGGTTTCCTGCCGGCTGACGGAAGCCCGGACCATTCGGTCCCTGTCCGTTCTGGGCGGGCGGCTGGCCCTGACCCTGGCCTTGGCCACCGCCCTGACCGCCTCCGCCCTGACCGCCGCCATTATCATCCAGCGGCTCATTGAAGCCGAAGCGGTTTCTCAGGTTCTGAGCGCCGGCGCCGGGCTGGTTCATACGGGCATTTTCATCGCCTCCGCCTCTTCTATACCGCTCCGGAAGCTGCGGCGGAACGAAGTCGTTGTTGTTCCGGTTGTTGTTCTGGTTCTGATTATTATTCTGGTTCTGGTTATTATTGTTGGGGTTCTGGTTGTTGGGGTTCTGGTTATTATCGTTATTATTGTTATTATTGTTGTTCCCGTTGTTTGGCTCAAGCCACTGTCTGTCATCCGGATGCTTGTCGAGATAGTCCTTCTGGTACTTTGCTGCGGAAATCTTATCCTTCAGCTGCTTCTCGTTTCTCGCCTGCTCACCGCCGGTACCGAGCTTGCTCCACCACTCTTTCGCCCTTTTTAAGGGCGTTGTAATCGTGTTGGTCAAAGGCTTTGCGGCAAATCCAACAACACCGAGCGCCTTGCCGCCGACATACTTGCCGGCACCGAGCGCGGCCTTGCCGACCCCGATTGCGGAGCCGATGGCCTTTCCGGCGGAGGAACTCATATCACCGGCCTGAATCGACTGCCAGCCTGCACTGTCCGCAAGAATACCGGTCAGAAGGCCTGTGGCCTTTTTCGCGACCTCGAAACCGCCGTAAACCAGGACAAACTTCGCGAACATATTCATGTATTTGGAGTTCTCAAAGAGCACGAGTTCCGGGTCCATGACGATCGGCAGATAAACATCCAGAAGCCGCATCGCGATGATGGTGCCGAATACGCTGAGTGCCTGAATCAGGAAAGCAGTCGACCACTGTTTGAACTTCCCGCCCTGATCCAGAGGCGCCGCCGCGATAATCGGCGGGGCGATAATATACAGGAAGATCATATTGAAGATTCGGGCCACACAGTTCATGATAATAACGACAAGGTCGAAAATGCATGCAACCGCCATCATCCAGACAAGAATGTAGTCCGTCTTGAAGCCGATTTCAAAGTCCTGCTGTACGACATCAATGTCGTAAATGGTCTTTCCGTTCTCATGGTAGTACGGCCCTCGGAGCGCGTCGTCTACGGACGGTTTTTCATTGTAGACCGGGTTCTTTGCTGCGCTCAGGGTACCCATCAGGAAAACCATGCGGTCAAGATGGAACTTTTCGTTGGAAGTATATTTCTTAGATGCTTCCGGAACCGGTGTTACAATCTTATTCTGCTGCAGGTAATTCATCGCATAGGTGATGGCTTCAACGATATCCTCATCATATTTGTCAACGGGCACTTCGTTTCTGAGGTCATGGGACTTTGCGATCTTTGAGAGTACCGACTGCCAGGATTCCTTTACGTTCCCATCCTTGTCTGTTTCATAATAATCGTAGTCGAAAACATGAGACACCTGCAGGAAATACATATCGGAACGAATCGCATTGTAACAGGAATTCATATTGTAGCGGTTGTTTGACGAATTCACGACCGAGTAGTTCCCGATCGTGAGCAGCACCCTTCCCATGGCCGAGTACTCCTCATCTGTGAAAACCTTTTTGTCCGGCTGATCCAGCTCCTTATCATTATTGAAAATCCAGTTCACCTGCTGCATCAGGACATTGGTGCTGTAGATCACAACATTCATGATCAGCGTCAGGCCGACGATAATAACGATGCTTCGGACTGCCGCGGTTATGATCTGTCCGAGAGAACGCTGTTCCCGGTCAGAGATGTCGAACATCTTCTTCACAACCGCCCAGATTGTAAAGCCAAAGGTCAGGGCTATGCCAATCATGGCCATCGCCCAGTAGATATTGCTGATGACCTTGTTGTTGAAAAAGACATTGATCAGGTAGTCATGATCCCCCTTGTACAGGATTTCCTCCTGTCCGGAGAAAACCTCGAATAACTGGTACAGGATATTGATCAGCTGACACAATGCCCGCTCGAGATAATAGAATAGTTTAAATAATGTGGCGTTCAGGATTGATTCCAGAACCGACTGTATGCCGTCTCCGAAAATGTCTCCAAAGCCTTCCCACAATGTATCTAACAAAGGTATTTCCTGCCTTTCTTTTCTGTCACTCCAACCGGGATTTTAACCTATCTTCAGACTCTTTCTTCTGATCAGCACATATATGCCGATGCCGATCACGAGAAGTGCTGCAACAAGAACAAAAAGGATGCTGCTGACATTGAAATACATCATGATCCGGTACTGATACTCCGTCATATTGCCGGCCGCATCATAATCCTGGATCTTATACAGGCCCGAATCTTTCAAAGTATAGACCCCTTCACTGTCAGCCCGGGCGTTTACTTTCGCGCCGTCCCGCGTCACCACAACGCTTCCGCCTTCCTCGACGCCGGTGAATTCCAATGCGGAACGCACCTGATTCTCTTCATCGATCTTTCCTGAGAACTGCAGTTCCGGCGGCGTCCGGTCAATTGTCACCGTCAGGGTATAGACCTTCTCGGAAGCCGAACACATATAACTCAGGAAATACTCACCCTCTGCCGCAAGGTCCGTACCGAAACGGGTGTAATAGTAACCCGATCCGTCCAGTTCTGCGCCTGTCATATAGAAGCCTTCGGGCACTTTGAAATGCTGCAGGCCGTTCGTGGTCTTCCCGACAATGGTGACAGAGAAAAGCCGTGTCATATCGGAGCCCGCCTGAGTCGAAATCACATACTCTCCGGGATTCTTCAGGGTCTGGACCTTGCCGCTGAGCTGATTCCCGTCCTGATGTACGACGATGCTCGTATCCGATGCGGCATAAATCGTAACGGGCTCGGAGGTGACCATTCCGTCTGCCGCGGAGCTCCGCACTTCGCTCTGACCATTGTTGATCGGATAGACAAAACTCCTCGTGTTTTTGTCATAATACATGGTTTCGGAAAGCTTCACACGGCCGCTGTCCGCCTCCTGCTCCTCCCGGACCGGTTCATTTGTGTCGGAATCCAGCGGACCGCTGTAGGTGAATTCGTCATCCGTATCCCCCGCAGCAAAAACCGCGGCAGACATACCCGAACATGCCAACGCAAGGAACAGTACTCCCGACGCAGCGAGTAAAACGAGGTTTTTTCGAACAGATTTCAGCTTATGCATTCCGATCCTTTCGTTTCTGTGTTCAAATGGTTCTTGACGGATTATTTCCACCAGAAGCCGTTCGTCCAGGAGTTGTCCTCCTCTGCGTCTATTTTCTTCGTATCGTTAATTACGGTTTGGATTGTATAGTAATAATCCGCTTTCGGCGTGTTGCCCGTGTAGTAATTATACGTAGAATAACCGGTTTTGTATGTATATACCCGATCCTTCCCTTTTCCGTAAATGCCATTCATTGCAATAACCGAATTGGAGGCGCCCTGAATCCTGCCAAGGCCTGGGTAACTGAGAGCGCCGTTTTTCACCGAAATATCCGCCGCCGTCAGCGTATAGCCACCGTCTATAATATCATAGCCAATCCCAATCAGGCTGTCGTCTCCGCGGTTCTCAATTGTATAACTGTTCTTGACGGTCAGATTCACTGTGAGGATCGCGCCGTAATTGACCACCTGGGCGCTTGATCCGAGCTGGAGTCCGCCGATACCGCCGCAATGCAGCTTGCAGCCAGGCATGACAACAATCGTGCCGTCGCACTTTATTTCACCGGCGGTCTCATTCTTGTCGCTGTTATAGGTTGCGAGGATGCCCTTAACGTCATAGCCATCGGCGTCAGTCTTATCCATGATTATCAGGGTGCCGCCCTTCTTGACCTTGATGGTGCCGTTATTCGTAACCCAGCCGGAAATCACAAGGACACCGCCGTCTTCTACTGTAATTGTCCTGTTTTTATTGATGCCGACCGGTCCGTCCAGATTCGTCGTCTGTCCGTTCTGAACAGTAAAATCTCCCTTCACGAAGCTCATCGGCATCGTCGTGGCGTAGGCAAGCTGGAAAGCCCAGCTGGTATTGTCCATGCCGTTGTACTCATTAATATAGTTCTTGCTGACGCTGAAGTCAGCTTTTCCCGTGCCCTTTCCTGTCCATCCATGGGCACCGAAACCTTTGTCACTGGTGTGGTACAGCTCCATATGGCACTTCCAGGATTTCAGCGCATCATTGAGAATTCCATGGCCGGTTTTCATCCACCAGCTGTCGCTTTCCGCATCTTCTTTCCGGTCCAGCGTAACGCCCTCCTGGCGGAAGGTATACCAGCCGTCCTTTTCAGTTCGGACATCCCAGGCCCGGTCCTTAAGAGCAGAGGTATAGGTCCCGGAGCCATCGGAATAGACGTATTTTTTCGAATACTTCTTGTTCTGGATGAATTCATTCCGGTCTGACTCATAGGTATCCAGAATCCAGTCGAAACTTTTCCAGTTGTATATGTCGCGCCCCATGAAATCCTCTACCATATCATTGTAGCAGGAAAGCATCGAAGTCATAAACACCTGTTTGTTGTTCGCATTTCCGTGATTGATTTCGATCGCGTAGTAGGATTCAGCTTCGCTCATCTTATCGCCGGCCGCAGCAACAAAGTAAGGAACGTTCGGACAGGAAAAGCTGATCGCCACACCGTACTGATGCAGTGCCGGCAGATTCAGTGGGAGACTGGACGCCGGTTTATAACCGAACTGTGTCCAGAAATGCAGATATCTTGCTTTATAACCGCCTTCATGCTTTTCATTGGTATCATCATAGTGCTTTTCGGCGCGCATACCTTCTTCTTTATGCTTTTCGATCAGGCCTTCCAGCGTATAGTTTTTTACCTCTACAGAACGGATTTTTCCGCCGGAATTCCCGGTGCCGAGGTCAAGATACTGGGCTCCGTTGTCCCAGTACATGATCACAGGCCAGGCACTCCCGTTCACGGTCATCGGCGGCTTGCCCTTGTGCCATAAATAGACAGTCTTTGACTCCATAGAGTTTGCGATGTTCTGAAATTCTGAATCGTCAATCGTATAGTCCGCGAATACATTCGTCAGCGGAAAGGCTGTTAATAGTATGATAATCAGCGCCGCGGATGCCGCGAGGCGGCGAAGCTTGCGGCGCTTCGTTGTTTTCATGTTCATGTAGGATTCTCTCCTGTGCTGTTGTCGTAACCAGTGATTCGTGAGCCACCTCATCCGGCCCTTCGGGCCATCTTTCCCTCGAGGGGAAGGCTTTGTAAAGGGCCGGGGGTTAACCGGCTTCCCCTTGAGGGGAAGCTGTCAGCGAAGCTGACTGATAAGGTGCTATGAGTTGTTTTTTGTTCCTTTACTGCTGCGGAATTACTTCCTTGCCGGCGAGGTCGTTGACCCACTGTCCAAGCTTCGGCATCATCAGTGTAAGTGCCAGAATCAGAACGAAAATCAGGACAAAGCCGATAATAGCATTCTTCAGATGCTGTTTCGCTTTTTCACGATCCTGCGGCTCTTCTGCCTTGGCGAACTTTACGCCCAGAATTACGCAGAAAATCGTTCCTGCTGCGCCGACAATACCAAGAAGCGGCGGAAGAAGACTCTGGATTAACTCGATTACCGGATTGGCTACGCTATCAAACATAACCCTTTCCTCCTTTTAAAAAATTATTTATGGCATACGGCGCAAAAACCGTTTTTCCCCTGTTTCGCAACCGATGATGCGTGTATTATACTGTACCCTGTCCAACAGATGTCCAACAGATTTAATATTTTTTCGTTGTTTTTCATCTGACAGGGCCAGTATAACAGGCGATGTCCAACAGATGTCCAACAAGAAAACACTATTTTTCAAAAAAATGATTATTTTACTCCAGCCTCTTCCGCTGCAGACGGTCCATGTAGGCCTCGGTGAGGCTGGCCCAGGAATAGGAGCTCATGTATTCGCCGCGGTAGGCATTCACAGCCGCGATGTCCCCTGCGAAGAAATGGTACAGATCGCAGTCCAGAATCTCCGAACGGATCCGAAGCGAGCCGCTCTGCATCTCCAAAAGTTCGCTGATGCCATAGTCTTTCAAAGTCTGGCGAAGGGCACGCACCACGACATCCATCTGCTTCTGCATTGCCCGGTCATAAAATTCGTCTTCCCAGAGCACCGCGAAGGCCTCCGCACGCGTTACGGAGGATCCCTGCCTGTCCACGAGATAAGCCATCAGTTCTTTGGCCTTGCTTCGGCTGAAGACAACCGCCTTGCCGTCAACGAAGAGATCGAAATTGCCGAAAGTCTTGGCGGAAATATGCGCTGTGCTCTCCGTGGAGCTGCTCCGCGCCGCGAGCGCGTGACGGATTTCCTGTTCCAGTTTGTCTTTGCTCGTCGGCTTCATCAGGTATCCGGAGGCGTGCAGCTGGAAAGCGTCCAGCGCGTACTGCGCATAGCCTGTCAGGAAAATGATCTGGGTGTCCGGGCGGAGTTCCTTGATCCGCATTGCGAGCGTCAGCCCGTCCATGTCCGGCATGTCGATGTCCAGAAGCGCGATGTCCGCATTGTTGTCCTCGAGGTACTCGAGGGCCTCCGTTGCCGAGTTGAAGCCGAGGGCTTCGTCGGTCTCCGGGAGGTCTTTGACCATCGAGAGGGTCAGCTGCAGGATCAGAGCTTCGTCGTCTACACAGATGATTTTCATGAATTATTCCTCCTTTTCCTCCGGAATCCGTATGGTAATCTTTGTTCCTTCGTCAATCCGGCTGTCCACATGGAAAGAGCCGAGCAGCATAGTTTCTACGCGGTCGCGGACGTTCCGAAGTCCGATATGCGAGCGCTCCTTCAGGGCGGATTCTTCTTCGGGGTCTTTCCGCTGCAGGGCGGCTTCCGGGTCGAAACCCTTGCCGTTATCCTCAATTACGAGGACATGCTCTTTTCCTTCGCGGCGTGTGCTGATCCGCACAATTCCTTCTTTCCGAACGCGCACGCCGTGGCGGATCGCATTCTCCACAAGCGGCTGGATCGTCAGTGCCGGCACCGAAAACTCCGTATCCTCGATATCGTACTCAATGCGGATCCGCGGGAAACGGACCTGTTCGATATCCGTATAAACCTGTGTATGCTCCAGTTCCTTTTCCAGCGGAATCAGACTCGGCTGGGAGAGAGAATCGATATTCTGCCGCAGGTAAATCGCGAATTTCTCCGTGATTTCCGAGGCTTTTTCCGGGTCCACGCGGCAGAGCGCCTGGATCGTGGTCAGTGTATTGTACAAAAAATGCGGCTGGATCTGCGAAATCATGATCCGAATCCGCTGTTCCGCCTGCAGCGCCTGCTCGTGCTCTCTGGAGAACTGCAGGTGCAGCCACAGGTAATAGAATACGCAGCTCGACACCACCGATCCCGTGAGGAATGTAACGATAAAGTCCTGCCCGACGTTCATGTCCAGTCCCACGCCCACAACTACGATTACAGCCGCGACAATCGGCAGGATACTCTCGGATTTTTTGACCCGGCGGTATTCGAGAATGGACAGGAGCAGCAGCCATAACAGGAGCACAAAGCTGATAATATGGCAGGTATAGCCGAGAGGCCCGCGCACAAAGCGGTTGCTTTCGCTGATTGTGAAGCAGATGCTTGTGAAAAGGGCAGTCATATGAACCCCGGCATTGAAGCCGACAAGGGTCCACATCGGCCACTGCATTCCGTCCGGCCGCACCAGGCGGATAAAAAGCACCAGGATCACCGGCCGGATCGCATAGCCGTAAATGGAGGTCATGATCCTCAGGTACCGGTAGCGGCCAGCCTGCATTGTGAGATAATTCAGGTAATTCTGCAGCACCAGGCTCGCAACCAGCGTGATGATGATAATAAAGATTCCCTGTCTCCGGTGTGTGATGAAGGGGTCCACGAGCACCGCAAAGACCAGCCCTAAGAGCTGCAGCAGGAGCGGCAGCAGGCAGAGGACTATGGTTTGCGTTTCGTGGGACATACATTCACCTCTAATTCTGCACTGCCTGGTGCACAAGCGGGGTCGAAGCGGTTATCGGCAAGAAAGTATAGCCGTTCGCAAGCCCCCAGGAAAGAATTTCCCGGACAGCCGCGACGGAATTCGGCCAGATGTCATGCTGCAGCACAATCGAGACGTCGTGCGCCTGAATACCGTTGATCACGTTCTGCGCGATGGTTGAAGCCGGGCTCTGGCCGCCGTCCGCGTCGCCGGATACCACGTTC
>CADCPV010000143.1 GCA_902803345.1 uncultured Eubacteriales bacterium
ATGTTCAGAATCGCATAATACGCATCCCGGTCTGCCGCAAAAAAATTGACGTAAAACATCCACGCCTCACCAAATTCCGAAGGCGACAGATGCAGTTTTTCCATGGTTTTTCCGACATTCAGCACATGCTCCGAAAGCATCTTTCCGTTTTCGCCGTAAAATGTGATGCTCCAGTCCGCATCCAGCTGTGTTTCATCCAGACCGGCCAGATTCACACCGTCCTGAATCGCCAGAAAATATTCACCGTTATAGCCAAAACTGCTGAAGCGTTCGTCCGCATCCTCTGACAGTGTTCCGACTTTCATTTCTTCGATGAACCTTTTCGTTTCCGGATCGAGGCGGTATACCAGCATTTCCTTATTATCGTAGGTCCTTCCCGTGAGACGGAAAGATCCGTCCCGCACTGTTACGGCACCCATGACCGGAATTTCGCCTTCATACAGAAGATCCGGCTCTTTCACATCCGTAAGCCGGTACATCCGCAGCGCTCCTGACAGGGTATTCCGCCAGTTTTCAGGGTCTTCTCTCGAGAGCCGGATGCCGAGATAGATGTCGTCCCGGTCCAGGATCAGCCAGGGATAGCTCGAAATCCATTCGTCTTTCAGCGTCTCACAGTACAGTTCCTCTGAAATATTCAGGTTGTCCAACGGAAAACGGATAGCCCGGACGATCCGCCCAGTGTAATTCGGAAGCTCCGAAGAATAGGGATTCTCCTGCTCTTCCGCAACGGATTTCTCATTCAGGATATAGAAGTAACCCCTGTGGAAAAAAGCTTCCATAATCCAGCTTCCTTCCGGGTCCGCTTCATAGGATTCTGTAGGAATTGCGCCGAGCTCCCGAAATCCGGCCCCGTCTGTCCCGCCCTCGTATATGTGAATTTCCGGGTTTTCCGAACCGCGCGCCGTTGCCAGAAAAAGTTTCCCGTCATGGAGCGCGAGCCGCAGCACGCTGTCATTTCCGATACAGGCCAGACAGTCTGTACTGTTATGCTGACATCCTTCCCGGCCGCAAAGGACACCTTGTGCCCCGCTTTCCTTGTCTATGAAAAAAATATATTTCCGGGAGTTTTCGTCAAAATGATCCAGGTATCCCGCGCCGCTGACATAATAAATCCTTTTCTCGGACTCGCAGACGAAATTCCGGCAGCGGGGATCATAATCTGTGGAAATATAATTGTCCGCCGGAATGATCCCTTCGGATTCCGGCGCAGCAGATTCATCCTCCCGCTCATCCTCTGTCGGCATCTCTCCCGCATCCGTGATCAGAAGCGGTTCCTTCGTTTCTTTGCAGGATGTCAGGATGAGGCCAAAGCAGAATATCAGAGACAATACCATTCCTGCCAGTCGTTTCATGCTATTTTGTGCCCTCCTTCCGTGCGGACTGCTGCCTTTGTAAACAGCATGCTGTTGCATGTTACAAACAGATTACCGACAAAGGAGCGGGGAAGGTTTCAGAAAACAGAAACTTTTTTACAAAATAGCCCTGTGCTTGGCACAGGGCAAGTATAGCAGAAATATGGGAATTCGTCATTATGATTTTTCACGTGATCCGAACGCATACAGAATCAAAAGATCTTATCCTGTCAGCCTTCCATCTCCCCGTTGATCCACTCCGTAAACGTCCCTTCCGGCCAGCCCGGCCAGGCAAACATGGAAAAGCGATAAATACTGGACTCTTCCCGGTCCGGATCCGCAGACAGGATGAAATACTGCGGTCTCGATGAAAGGACGGAGTCTCCGAAATACTGTTCAAGAAGCTTCTGAAAGTCCTGATCCTCGCTGTCAGGAACATCCATCCGGATACATACGACGGGTTTTTCAAGTGTCAGGTATCCCACATCGGCGGCAATGTAAAACGCAATGTAAGTCGGAACCATTTCTTCGGACTTTTCCCGGTCATAGGAATAGCTTACCCAGTCTCTCAGCGTACTGATCTCTTCTTCTGTGTATCGCATGACATCACCGTCTTCATTCTCCGAATGATAATTGGGAATGCCTGCCTTATACAGGAATGCGATCATCCTGTCTGTTTCCTGAGACAAAGTCGCTTCGAAAGTACCAAGATAATACCGGTAAAACTCCTCACAGGCTGCGATGATTTCCGAAGCCTTATCATCCATCCTGGGCTTCTGTGAACGGATATCGCAGTAAATATACCAGGCATCTGCGTCGCTTCTAAGCATGACAAGCCGCTGCTCCTCGTCCCGATGTACACGGTACACTGCGAAAGAGCTGTCACAGTAGAATACATGCGTGTTGAAGCGGTCAAAGAAGCTGTACTCCGGATCATATGCCGCAAGCAGATCAAGTGTTCCTTCGTCCGTCGTGTTTTTAATTGACAGATCCCAGATCACCTGGCTGTCAGAGGAGATTGTACGGCCGGTCTCCGGATATTCATATTCCGGCATCGGCTCGCCGGTCGGACGCTCTGCCGGGTTACCGTTGTATTCGGCGGAAGCCCGGTCTTTCATCACGATCCGGTGTTCTTTCCGGTCTCCTAAAAGAGCATTCAGCGTATCTGCAAAGACGATATCCTTTCCCAGCAGAATTTCACCGTTAATCTGTGTCAAGCTGATGGAGCAGGTGATCCGGTTATTCATCAGGACCGGGAAAGACCAGGTCCTGAATTCGTCAGGCAGTGAACCGTCGCTCTGATACACGGTATAAGGGTGCAGCAGGAATATGTTCCCGAGATCCTTTTCAATTCCCATTTCATCGGCGAACTGCGAGTACATGATTTCCGCGCGGATCGAAGCCTCATGATGCGCGATATACTGAAGGATTTCCTCCGGAACATTCGTCTCAAGTTCCAGTCCGAGAAGCAGCCTGCCCTGATCGTCCGCCGCAGGTTCGACGTTTTCAGCTTGTTCCGCCTGTTTTTTAGCTTCTTCTGCGGCCCTGCGCGCTTCGTCTACGGCCTTTCGTGCTTCTTCCAACTGTCTTTCGGCTTCCTCTTCGGCCTGACGTTCTGCCTCTGAATAATCAGCACTCGCTGCTTCCTCCGCCTGTTTCCGGGCTTCCTCTGCCGCTTCCGCGGCTGCCCTTTCCAGTTCGTCCGGATCCTGCGTTTTCTCATACAGCGTAACCGTTTCAACATGTTCCCCGGTTTCCGTAGCTTCTGCTCCGGTATTTGTTCTCCAGGAATTCCACAGGACTGCGGATACGAAACCCGCCACAAGGACCGCCGCAGCCGCGATCGGAAGGATCACGGCAAGCCGGTTCTTCCGGGGCCTTCTGTTCATCCGAAGCTTCTGGCTTTCCTCAATAATCTCACGGTCAATGCCGCCCACAGCATCCATAAGGTCATCGCGTTTCATATATCATATCCCTCCTTCAAAAGCACATCTTTCAGTTTGTTTCTGGTACGATGAAGAAGGGTCTTGATCTTCGCAGCAGAGAAGCCGGTCGCATCCCGGATGTCCGCAATCGAATCCATGTAGTAATAGCGAAGCACAAACACCGTTCGCACATCCCGGCTCTCCTGCCGGAGGAAACGGCTGATCCGTTCCGAAAGCAGTTTTCCGTCCACGATTTCTTCCGGTAAGCTTCCCGAAACGATCTCCGAAAGCTCCGAAATCGGCTGTGCTTCATAAAGAGAGCGCCGTTTTTCCGCGTGATTCCGGCGGAACAGGTCAATCGCATTCGCCCGCGTCACCGACGTCAGATAGGCGGGAAGATTCTGCGGATCAAGGGGCGGGATCGAATTCCACGCCTGATAAAAGCTGTCATTTAAGACTTCCTCCGCATCCTCCCGGTCCGACAGGATATTCATCGCAATCTTCCGAAGATAGGCGCCGTACTTCCTTTCACAGCTTTGGATCGCCTGATCATCCCGTTTGTTGAATTGTTCGATGATTTCGCGGTCTTCCACGATTGTTTTCCTCCTCCCCGCATATTTCAAAAGCCCTTCTGTGAGATAAGTCGCAGGAAAGGGCTTTGAGGTTTCAGTTTTTTGAGGAATTATATAAGAGTCTTTCTTTATAGTTCATAAACTTCCGATGACTGGTAACGGCTTGCGACTTCGATCCGGAAGTCCGAAGACTTCCAGGGCGAATCCGAATAATCAATTTCGGACTGTACGGACAGCAGCGCGAGATCGGGATAGTTGTTCTCCTCCGACAGGTGTCCGAGGAGTGCAAAACGAAGATCCGGGCACAAAACATGGTCCAAAAGCTTTCCGGACATTTCATTCGAAAGATGTCCGAAATTGCTCAGGATACGCCGTTTCAGCACATAGGGATAGCTTCCGGTTTCCAGCATGCGGATGTCGTGATTGGCTTCAAGAAGCAGCCCGGAAAGCCCCTGAAGCGCCGCAGCCTGCTCTTCTGTCCAGGTGCCGAGGTCCGTCATGACTGCGACAGATCTGCCGTCAGCTTCCAAGCGGTAGGCGCAGGGATCGTTTGCATCGTGGCTCGTCGGAATCACGTGTACCAGGTAATCTCCGATCATGAAATCCGAATCCTTCCCGATCACATGATAAAGCGCAGGATCGATCACGCCTTCCCGGTCCTGTGCCTTCAGCGCTCCGATTGTTCCCGCTGTTCCGTAAACCGGTACGCCGTTATGCTTTACAAGGACCTTTAGGCCGGCAATGTGGTCGCTGTGTTCATGGGTGATCAGAATGCCGGAAAGTTCCTTGCCGCTGATCCCCAGTTCCTGCAGTCCCTGTTCAATCCGTTTGCAGGAAATGCCGGCATCGATCAGGATATGCGTCCGATCGGTGCCGGTATAAATACAGTTTCCGTTGCTTCCGGAGGCTATACTTCTGAATCGCATAAGGATGTGAATATCTCCTTCATCCGGCGGTGAATATCCGCCTGTGTAATCGTAAAGTCCGAGCCGTTGTGAATCACGTAGTCGGAATGTGCCCGGAATTCCCGGTACGAGAGCTGCCTCGCCATGATGGAAAGTGCTTTTTCCCTGCTGTAGCCGCGGCTTTCCCGAAGTCGTTTCAGCCGGACCGCTTTCGGTGCAAAGATATACCAGACCTCGTCGCAGAGTTCCGAGAGATTACCCTCTACAAGAAGCGCCGCCTCCAAAAGAATGACCGGCCTGTCCGTTTTCTTTCCCAGAGCATCTTTGCCCCCGTCCTCAATCTCCCGGATTCTTCTCAGGATTTCGTCTTTGATGATCGGGTGTTCC
>CADCPV010000144.1 GCA_902803345.1 uncultured Eubacteriales bacterium
GTCCAGAAGATTTTCGAATTCACGTAGCGTCCGGATCGGCTCGACGGCAACGATATTGTCGCAGGCACAGGTGACCTTGCGACTCTGATCCTCTTCGTGGCAGATGTCCTGCAGCCATTTCGCGATCTTCGGTCCGTCGATGGAGCTCTGCTCCGGAATTTCGTTGCCGATCGACCAGATGATGACCGATGGATGGTTGAAGTCCCGGCGGATCATTGTCGTCAGATCTTCCTTCGCGTGATCCTTGAAGAACATCGAGGAGCCGTAGGCGAGCTGCTCGGAATAGTAATTGTGGTTCTTGTTCTTTGCGAGGAACCATTCGTCGAAGGCCTCGTCCATCACGAGGAAGCCGAGCTCGTCGCAGAGATCCAGAAGCACCGGGGTCGGCGGATTGTGTGCGCAGCGGATACCGTTGCAGCCCATGTCCCTGAGAAGCTCGAGCCTTCTTCTCCAGACTTCTTCATAACCGACAGCGCCCGTGACGCCGCAGTCATGATGCACGCACATGCCCTTGATCTTGACCTGGACACTGTTTAAGAGGAAGCCCTTCTTCGCGTCAAAGGTTGCGGTGCGGATACCGATGCGGGTGCAGACCTCGTCCACAGCTTCGCCGTCGACAAGAACCGTCGTAACCAGGGTGTAGAGGTACGGATCGTCGTCTGTCCAGAGATGCGGCTTCTCCACGGTCGGGCGGGTGACGCAGTCGCTCACCTCGCCGGGCTCAAGGAAAAGCGCGATGCCGGAGGTGGACACCAGGTTCTGTTCCTGATCGTAAACCTTGTGCAGGATGCCGGCGTGAACCGCGGAATCGGAAGCATTTTTCACATAGCAGCTGATCTGCAGCGTCGCTTCATCCTGCTTCTCATAGATACCGTTTGTGGCGCAGCGAAGGCCGAAGCGATCCACGGCAACCGCCGCGTGCTTCTCAAGGTAAACGTCGCGGTAAATGCCGGAGCCGGTATACCAGCGGGAATTCGGCTGCAGGGAGTTGTTGACGCGGACCGCGATCACGTTGTCGCCTTCCGTAAGGTAGGGCGTAATATCCACATAGAAGGAGGTGTAGCCGTAGCCGTGGCCGCCGGCCTTCTGTCCGTTTACATAGACGGTCGAGTCCATATAGACGCCCTCAAAGAGGATTTCCCAGACCGTCGCTTCCTTCACATCCGCAACCTGCAGATGCTTTCTGTACCAGCCAATTCCGGCGCGCGCAAAACCGCCGCCGCCGCCCGTCGGCGCATCCTCTTCCACCGGATAGTCACAGGACCAGTCGTGCGGGAGAATCACCGGCCGGAAGACCTTCTCGTCAAGATCGCAGGCCGCGTAAGCGGGATCGTCGCCGAGACAGAAGAGCCAATCGGGGTTGATGCATATTTTTTCTCTCATAGTATACTCCTTTTCTGAATTAAAGTCAAAATCCGCGGGCTTACTCATACTCTCGGGCCGCCGCCGAAATATTTCGGCTTCTTCTGCCGGACAACGCGCGTCATTTCGATCGGATGGGAATCGACGAAATTAAAGAGCTCCTCTTCCGCTTTCATCGATTTCACATACGAATATTCGTCAAAATACATCATCGCCTGATTTTCCTCGTCAAACGGTGCCCAGGCAGGCGCACCGGCGACGTTCGGATCCGCTTTTTCAGCGAAATGACACCAGGCGCCGCAGACGATATCCTGCAGCTTCTCTGTGATGCCAGGGATATAGGAGGGCTCGATGTAGTCCGCGTTGTGGAAAACATAGGGAATTTCGGCGTTGTGCCAGGGAAGCGTTCCGCCGTAGACCGGCTGCTCCATCCGGAACATGAAGCCGTAGGTCGGTGCGCTGCACTGCGCCTTTGCGCGGGCGTGGAGATAATCCATCGTGCCGCCGCGGAACATGCGGTCCAGGAACAGCAGGTTCTGGATCGGAAGGTCCGGATAGGCTGCCTTATGCAGACGGATGGCTTCGTCGGTATCCTCGCCGAACTTTTCCCGGAGAATCCGAAGCGCCTTTTCTTCGTCCCAGCTGTTCTTCTCCGTCCCGTCGACGGTCGTGACAAAGTTCTGGGAGAATTCGCCGAGCACATTTCCGACAAGAACCGGAACGGTTTTCGCGTGCGCACAGATGCCCACTTCAAAAATATCCCCGAGATAGAAATCATCGTCCCTGGTCGGGCCGAAGGCCATGCCAGCTCCGGGGCCAAGTTTCGTAAA
>CADCPV010000145.1 GCA_902803345.1 uncultured Eubacteriales bacterium
AAAACAGTACCGGGCCATTAAGTATAATACGGCGGATCGGTTTGCGATAAAGGCAGCGAAGTATGCGGTCAGAAACCGGATGGATGCGGTAATTACCTATGATGATACTTCACCGATCTTGTTTGAAACACTGGAAAAAAAAGCACCGGATGCGGCAAGAATCATCGATATGTCTGCCGCCAATATTTTATACATGCGCACTATTTATGAAAGAGATATTGCGCTCTCTCCCGCATTTGCCGAGCGGCTGCGGAATGAAAGAAAAATCTGCTGGGATCCATTCACTCTGAAACGTATAAAGAGGGAACTGAAGGCGGCACAGTATTTTCTTGTCCCGTCAGAGTTCGTAGGACGTTCTCTTGAGTATTCCGGTATTAAAAAAGATAGGATTTATTACTGCCCTTACGGAGTAGATACGAAAGAGTTTTCAGCAAAAAAATATACAGATATTCTGCCCGGTTCCCGTCCCCTGGAGTTTATTTATGTCGGTGGGGTCAAGGAATTGAAGGGAATCTCATATTTGCTGGATGCTTTTTCGAGAATTCCGGCGGATGAGGGTTTTTTGACAGTAGTCGGCAAATACAATCCGGAGGATGCCGACACGGCTCCTTACGCAAATACCGTAAACTTTACCGGCACAGTACTTCATTCCGAAGTGCCGGCGCTCTTGCAAAAAGCAGATGTGTTCATCCTGCCTTCACTGGGAGAAGGAATGGCATTGTCAGCAATTGAGGCTGCTTCGTGCGGGCTTCCGCTGATTCTCAGTGAGAATTCCGGCCTGAAGGATATAATCACGGAAGGGGTGAACGGATTTACTGTCCCGATTCAGTCAGTAGAAGCCTTAGTCGAAAAAATCCGCTATTTTATCGAACAGCCTGACAGAATTCGTCCCATGGGAGAAAACGCGAGAAAGACGGCGGAACAATATACTTGGGAAAGGTATTCCCGTAACGTGGCGGAGGCTGTCAGACAGATAATGGAAAGACATCAAAGGCAGTGATGACAGAGCAGTGCATGGAAGGCAAAGAATTATGAACATACTCGTAACCGGAGCCGCCGGTTTTATTGGTAGAAATCTGGTGGAATCGCTTTATAATATAAAAGAAAATAAAGACCGTACACGGCCGGGACTGCAGATTGATGATATTTATGAATATGATCTTCATTCGGGCTTTGTCCAGTTGGAAAAGTATTGCGAGAAGGCGGATTTCGTGTTTAATCTTGCCGGTGTAAACCGACCCGAGACAGAAGAAGAGTTCATGGCGGGAAACTTTGGTTTTGCTTCTGCCCTGCTGAATCTGCTCAAAAAATACAGGAACACGTGTCCGGTGATGCTGTCATCCTCAATCCAGGCGTCATTGACAGGCCGATACACAGGATCAGAATACGGAAAATCCAAACTCGCCGGAGAGGAGTTGTTTTTTTCCTATGCAGAGGAGACAGGTGCGAAAGTATTGGTCTATCGTTTTCCGAATGTCTTTGGGAAATGGTGCCGGCCGAATTATAATTCTGTGGTTGCGACATTCTGCCATAACATTGCGAATGACCTCCCCATCCGCGTTGACGATCCCCGCACGGAGCTCAATCTTGTTTATATCGACGATTTGATTGCGGAGCTGCTTGATGCGCTGGAGGGAAAAGAACACCTGGAGGAAATAGCTCAAGCCAATGAGTCCGGCAGAGTCGGTAAAATGTACTGTCGTGTTCCGACTGTCCATAAGGTGACGCTGGGTGAGATCACAGACCTGCTGCACAGCTGTAAAGAACAGCCGCAGACCCTTATGCTGCCGTCAATACCGCGGAATTCCTTTGCATGGAAGCTCTACTCTGTTTTCCTGTCCTATCTTCCGGAAACCGCTTTCCGGTTTCCGCTAAAAATGAACTGTGATGAGAGAGGCAGCTTTACAGAGCTTTTGAAGACGGCAGGCCACGGCCAGTTTTCCGTAAATATCAGCAGGCCGGGCATCACCAAGGGACAGCATTGGCATCATTCGAAGTGGGAATTGTTCATCGTCGTTTCAGGACATGGCCTGATTCAGGAACGGAAGATAGGTCTTGATGAAAACGGAGACCCCTTTCCGGTCATAAGCTTTGAAGTCTCCGGGGAAAAGATGGAAGCCGTACATATGATTCCCGGGTATACGCATAATATCATCAATCTTTCCGAGACAGAGAATCTGGTGACTTTGATGTGGGCAAATGAATTGTTTGATCCGGAGCATCCTGACACCTTTTTTGAAAAAGTCTGATCATTTGATTATCATCTGATCAATTATCATTGATCAACGGAAATGATCCGCCGGAAGAGAGGAAACATGTTATGGAGAAAATGAAGGCTCCCGTGGTCTTTAAGGACAACGGCAGGTTGAAACTTCTCATCATTGTGGGAACAAGGCCCGAGATTATCCGGCTGTCGGCGGTGATCGGCAGGTGCAGAGAGTACTTTGATACTATCCTTGCGCACACAGGACAAAATTATGATTATAACCTCAACGGTATTTTTTTCAGGGACCTGGGACTGAGAGAGCCGGATGTATATTTGAATGCGGTGGGGAAAGACCTTGGGGAGACCATGGGAAACATCATCGCTGAATCTTATAAGCTGATGACGCAGATCAGGCCGGATGCAGTGCTGGTGCTGGGAGATACAAACAGTTGTCTCAGTGTGATTGGTGCCAAAAGGCTTCATATTCCGATATTCCATATGGAAGCAGGTAATCGCTGTAAAGATGAGTGTCTGCCGGAAGAGACCAACCGCAGAATCGTGGATATTATCTCCGATGTCAATATGGCATACTCCGAACATGCAAGACGTTATCTCATGGAGTGCGGTCTTCCGAAAGAACGTACATTTGTGACCGGTTCTCCCATGGCGGAAGTCCTGTCCGCAAG
>CADCPV010000146.1 GCA_902803345.1 uncultured Eubacteriales bacterium
CCCGCATGGACCTGTATTTAAGGTTTTCCGCCCTGACCCGTGAAATCTACGGGGAGTACTCGGACTGCATCGAACCTTTCGGGTGCGACGAGGCATGGATCGATCTGACGCACAGCATGGGCATGCGAAAGACGGGATCAGAAAACAGTACGGACGGCATTGCGGAAGGATACCGAACCGCAAAGGAGATCAGTAGCCGGATCAAAACGGAGCTTGGCATCACCGTCAGCATCGGAGTTTCCTGGAATAAGATCTTCGCCAAGTTCGGATCCGACTATAAAAAGCCCGATGCCATCACCGTGATTTCGCCGGAAAACTACAGGGAGATTGTCTGGCCTTCCCCCGCGTCCGACCTTCTGATGGTGGGAAGGAAGACCGGTCCCAAACTCGCGAAGATGGGGATCCATACGGTAGGAGACATTGCGGAGGCCTCTCCTGAGCTTCTGCAGAACCGCCTGGGGAAAATGGGCCTGATTCTGTATACCTTCGCGAACGGATGGGACGCGTCGGAGGTGTCGAGGGAAAATTATCACGCGCCGGTCAAATCCATCGGGAACAGCACGACGACCCCACGGGACCTGGAGACGGATCTGGACGTGCAGATCATCCTCATGGCGCTTTCCGAAAGTGTATCCGCAAGGCTTCGGAAACACGGCTTTTTGTGCCGGACCGTGGAAATTACGGTCAGGGACAATGACCTGGTTCACTTCTCGAGGCAGGTGAAGCTGAAAAACCCCACAGACATTACAGACGAGATCATGGATGCCGCCTTTTCCCTCTTTAAGGGCTGCTACAGGTGGGAGAAGCCAATAAGGAGCCTGGGGGTCAGAGGCAGTGACCTGGTGACAGACGCTTTTCCCGTGCAGCTTGACATTTTTTCAAGCCAGGAGCTGCGCGAAAAGCAGGAGAAGCTTGACCGGACGGTCGATGAGATCAGAAGAAGGTTCGGGTATTTTTCCATCCAGAGGGCATTTATGTACCGGGACCGGCACCTGATGAAACTGGACGCGAAGGGGGACCACACCGTTCATCCGGTCGGATTCTTTCACGGGTAAAAAAGCGATGACTGACAGAAGATTTGAACAGGACGGGAGGAGGCAGAAAGCATGAGCACCGCAAAGGCATATGTAGAGGTGGAGGCGCGTTTTTCCAGGGAGGGGCAGCTGATGCCGACGGCGATCATCTGGGAAGACGGACGCAGATATGAGATCGACAGGGTGACGGATATCGCGAAGAGAGCCAGCATGAAAGCAGGAGGCGCCGGAATCCGGTACACCTGCATCATAGGCGGGCATCAGAGCTACCTGTTCTATGAGGTTGACAGGTGGTTTGTGGAACGGAAAACGGCGTGACATGAATCGGAGCGGCCCACAAATTTGCAGGACTGGTCCCGCAATAAAGAAGACAGCAGGGCTTATCGCATCCGGAACAGGAAAAAAGGAAAGGGAGGACATGAATGATGGGAACAAACAGGATCCGCTACCGGTTTGAGCACAGGGCGCTTCGGGATTTCTACTTTGAGGATCCGGCGCATTTCGCGGAGGTGCTGCTTTATAAACCGGATTCTCTTTACTGGCTCATGGACGGATTTTACAAAAGAAACGGTGAAAAGATCCCTTACAGGCCGGAACAGGTATCTGCCGGACTCGTAAAGAGATCCGACGGGGTATGCGCCCTTAAAATATCCCTTCCGTATCCGGAAGAGGCGGCTCTCTGCTACCGGATCTATGCCTTCCTGGATGAGAAGGACCACAAGAGCGGCTATTTCTGCATAGAGAGGTTCCTTCACGGAGACGAGGATCATGTCTATGTCGGGCAGTGGCATACATTCGGACAGACAACTGTTCATCTGGGCTATGGTGGACGGCCATCCACGCAGGAAGAGGAGTTTGCCGTCTGCGTGGATTACTATAAGACGTTCGATCCGGAAAAGCTGGTCCGGCTAACGGAAGAACGCGAAAAGGGCAGGCAGGAGCTGAAAGCGGCGGGAGGCATGTGATATGAGAGTATATGATGCATTCTGCCCGGTCTGCGGGCACAGAAATAACGGCCTGTACCTTGAGGAAACGGACGGCTTCATGGAGTGCGAAAGCTGCGGCAGTATCGCGAGGGGCACCTTGTGCGAAGAAGGATCCGGATATCCCGCCCTTACGCTTCGGTATCGCCCTGATGTGCTGCCGGTATCCGGATTTTTCCGCGGGATCCGCCTCGTAAATGGATTTGGAGAATGAGTATGGAAAAGAGATATGTCGATGTGGAGACACTGTATGAGAGCGGGCAGTTCCGCCCGGTCCGGATCCGTCATGCGGACGGACGCATCACGGAAATCTTGCGGACGCTGCATGTCGCGCGTCCCGTCGCCCAGGAATACGAAGGAATTCGCTACACGGTTTTAACCGGCAGTGCGGAGAAATATATGTATCTGGACGGAAAACGCTGGTACGTGGATCCGTCCTTTGGCAAGGAGGACACAAGTTGAAAGACTATATTTCAAACCGCGAACTGGAGGAACTGGGAGAGGGACTGGTCTCACGCTTCTGTGAGTGGGCCGGTATGACGAAGGCTCCGAAATGCGTGGATATCGCGGGAATTGCAGATTTTCTGGGACTGAAGATAATATTTGAGCACATCGCCGAAGAGGAGCCGGATACGATCGGGTTCCTCTCTGACGGCAAAACACCGCTGATGGTAAAGCGCGGCGGAAGGATCGTCTCATTTCTTTTCCCTTTGGGGACGATTGTTCTGGATGCCGTTCTCTGCCCGGATGCGGAGAGCGGAAGGCGCCGTTTTACCATCGCGCATGAAATCGCACACTTTGTGATCTGCCGGCACAACCCAATGCCGCAGTTTCACCTGATATATGATACTGAGCGGGCTTATTCCGCCGAAGAGATGAAGCGGCACCTGACCGTAACGGAAATGCAGGCCGACCGCCTGGCTGCCGTCATACTGATGCCGGCAGATACCGTAAAAGCCGCCCTGCTGGAGTTCCACGGGGGAATCAAGGTGTCCGTATATGGGGAGACCGTCATCCACAGGGATGACAAGAACGCGATCCATATGATGGCAGCATCCCTCGGCGTTTCCTACACGGCCCTGCTGATCCGTCTTAAGGAGCTGTCGCTTCTGGATTACTGGCCGCTTTCCGAATACGTGGATACCACACTGAGAGGAGGAACCTTGCCATGGCTTTAACATACAGACAATATACGCCGTCCGGAGAAGTGCTGCGAAAACTGGAACTTTCCCGCCGGCGGGCCGCAGCTGTCCGTACCCGGGCCGTACGCTGTCCGTACTGCAACAGGCTGATTGCCATTGTTCCTGTGAATCAGACGGATATGATTTTCCCCAAATGTCAGAAATGCAAGTTTGACGGTCCCCTGGATCCCAGGTATTTCCGCAGAATGAAATCATATCAAAAGCACTATTTGAGACCGACGAAAAAACCGGTCCGGTAATTCTAAATCAGAACAATTAAATAACACCATTGACTTTTAAATCGAGCATGCAGAGCCGGTCTTGACGGATCGCGACTACCGAGCGCCGTACGAAGTCGGATCATAGCGAAGAATCATCTTCCCTATGGTTCGTTTTCGACGGCGCTTTTTTGTATGACCGGCCCGGTGCTTCGTACGACGATTGACAGTTCACTCCTTTCCCGGCGTCTGCCGCGGAAAGGAATTC
>CADCPV010000147.1 GCA_902803345.1 uncultured Eubacteriales bacterium
CCGATCAAGATCGGAGCCCACAATATCCTCTATGCCCTGAGAGTATTGGGCTGTGCCCCGGAATCCGAGGCGATGCAGGCCGGATACAAAGTCCTGAACCAGCACAGACTAAAAAACGGCCGGTATATCCTGACTGCTTCCAAAAGCGTCCCGGCATTCAAGGCCGGAAATGTCGGCGAAGAGAACAAGTGGGTAACGCTGTATGCGTATATGGCGCAGTAAAGTCCTTTCTACAGGCTTTCAACAGTTCCCGGTATAGACATTTTTCAGTTTCCTGCGCGCGAGATCTGCCAGCCGGTAGATCTCGCGTACGTTTGTCGCAGGACGGTCTGTCATCCGGAAGCGCGGGAAAAATCGTGAAATGTGAAGCGGAATCTCCGCTCCGATCCGTTTCCCTTCGCTGTCCGTAAGATCCGAAACCCAGGAAGACAGCGCTTCCATCTCCTCTTCCGTATCATTCTCGCCGGGGACGATCAGCGTGGTCAGTTCCACATGGCAGTGACGGACCGCCGTTTCGATAAATTCCATTACCTGCTGCCGGTTTCCGCCGAGCACTTTCTCATAATAGCGGTCCGTAAAACCCTTGAGATCGATATTCATCGCGTCGATGTAGGGCAGGATTTCCAGAAGGACCGGCTGCTCGGCGGTTCCGTTTGTCACGAGGACCGTTTTCATGTTCCGTTCATGGAGGAGTTTTGCCGAATCGCGCACGAATTCATAGCTCGTCAGGGGCTCGTTGTAGGTGAATGCGGCGCCGATGTTGCCGCGCGGTATCAGGCTTTCCGAAAGATCCGCAAGCTCCTCAGGTGTCACAGTCCGGGCTGTTTTTACGTCGGACCGAGCCTCTTCCGACCAGGAAATTTCGTAGTTCTGGCAGAAGGGACAGCGCAGATTGCAGCCATAAAACCCGACCGACAGGATTTTGCTCCCGGGGAAGAAGCGCATCAGCGGCTTCTTCTCGATCGGGTCCAGGGCGAGCGACGAGATCCCGCCGTATCGGAGCGGTTCCACCGAATCGCCGCGCGCAGTCCGGACACCGCAGAAACCGATGCCGCCCTCCCGGATATTGCAGTGCCTGAAACAGACTTCACAGACAGCCATTTTTACCTCACTCATGCCGTACAACTTCAAAACGCTGAAGCCGTATCGGTTCGTTTTTCCGGATTCCGCCCTTCTGCATTGCAATGGATATCTGCTGATCCACCGTATCTACACCGTCCAGGTCCGGCAGCAAAAGCCCGCGCTTCCCGGAGGAACTTACGATCACGCCGTAGCGTTTCACATCAAGTTCCGCAGCGGAGGAAATCTCCTCCGGCTCCCCGAGTACATCAACGCTGATGTCAAGCCACTGCAGTTCGTCCGCCGTAATCGGCGAAAACCGCGGATCTCTTGTCGCTGCACTGATCGCATTTTCGATGATCTCTTCCGCCAGATTCGCCCGGACAGGCCCGATTGTCCCGATGCAGCCGCGCAGGGCGCCCAGCTTGTGGATGGATACGAAAGCACCGGCTCTTGTATGGAGCATCTCCTCCGGCAAATCATTCCTGGGACGGATCTTCTTTCCCGATCGGATGTACGTTTCGATTGTCTCAAAGGCAAGCTGTACGTAAGGATCGGCATTCCGGCGCTTTTCCTGAAGTTCTCCGGAAAGTTTCTCCTCATACTGCGAAAGGAAATGACGAGAATCATCCACACCTTCCGGATAGAAAGTGCAGATCCCGTAACCGACGCCGGTGATTGTTTCATGGGAAAGCTGTTCCGCTCTGACGGAGATTCCGTCGAAAATCCCGGCCATGATCACAAAGGAACGATGGCCGCATTCCGCCGCTTTTTCGCAAAAGCTCTCGTCAAACTCAAACAGTTCCGAAAAAGCCGCACGCTCCATGACATCCATGATCCGCCGGTCGTAAACCGGGCCTTCCGGTGCGTAGCCGTAGGGGCCGTAGCTCTGCAGCTTGTGCGAGAGATCGCCGCTTGCGATGACCACCGTCTTCCGGCCGGTCTGTGCAATCGCTTTCTGCAGAATTACTCCGAGCCGGTAGTGGTCCGTAAGCGGAAGTCCCGAGAGGCCGATCCGCACGATTTTCCCGCCGCTGTAATATTTCCGGACAAACCACAATGGCACCATGGTTCCGTGATCGAGCACCGCGTCCCGTTCGCCGAGCGTCCCGGCCGGAAAGTCCATACCGTCTGCAATATCACACACGGCATTTACAAGCTCCGTGTCATACGCTTCGTCGAACTTCACCTGCGGCGCATGGAAAGGCCGGAAAGATCCTTTTGCGCCCTTTCCGGGTGAAATATGAAAATAATCCGCATACATCGTGGCATGCGGACTCAGGATCAGGATGGTTTCCGGCTCAAGCGCCGCGATTTCCTTCCCGACCCGATCGTAAGCAGCGATAGTCGCTGTAATCTGTTTCTCGCTTCCGCGTCCGACATCCGGTATAATCATCGGCGGGTGCGGAACCATAAATGCTGCTGTAACCGACATGATGTTCTCCTTCATTTTTCAGAGAGACTGATGCGCTGTGGGTTCAGAAGCCGGATCTCTCCGTCCTCTTCCGTGCATTCCACTGTCCAGCCGGACAGATTTTTGGTCTGATAGTCATAATAATCCCGCTCAGGCAGGGCAAGCGCCGAGAGAATTGACATGATTACGCCGCCGTGGGTGACAAAGACCACACACTCCTCTCCTTTTTTCATCGAAGATCGAACCGCCCGTGAAAATGCCCTGACGGCACGGCGGGTCACATCGTCTCTGGATTCCCCGCCGGGGATCGGTCCCGTGCACCAGCTGTCAACCCAGGCGCGGTACTCGGGATCGTCTGCCATCTCATCCGCATTTTTTCCTTCAAAGACGCCGAAATCCGTTTCCCGAAGGCCGGGAACAGGGATCTGTTTCGCGTTGGGAAACAGGATCTTTGCTGTCTCCCGGGCGCGAAGATACGGGGAGACATAGACCTGCTTCTGCTCCGGGTCTTTCATGCACCGTTCTGCTTCTGCCCTGCCGTCATTGCTCAGTGGTTCATCGGTACGCCCGATATAGCGGTGTTCTTCGTTCCCGGGAGTCTTGCCGTGACGGATCAGGAGCGCCTGCATGGAAGTTCTCCCTTGATCGCCATTGGAATCCCGGCGGTGATCCGTACAACAGCATCTGCTTCTTTCGCGAGCCGGACGCAGAGACGGCCGGTGGTTTCGCGGAAGATCCGGTCCTCTCTTCGGAGCGGGATGACACCCGATCCGACCTCGCAGCAGAGCACAAGGTCCTTTTTCAGGAGCCGTTCAAAAAGTGTTTCCGCCTGATCCGGGGCTTTTCTTATTGTTTCTTCGAGGTCTGTGATCACCGGAGCATTCGAAAATACATCCGGACTCATTTCTTCCTCCGTATAGCCGAGCGAACGGGCATATTCCCGCTTTCCGGCGCCGACAGCGCCGAGGATCAGAACCATAAAGTCACCGCCCTTTCCGAAAGAACCAGCACAAATAAAAGCGTGATCTCCGTCACGGAGATGCAGAACCCCGCTAAATCACCGGACATTCCGCCGAACTGCTTCTTTGCGATGTGTTTTACATAGAAAAATACTGCTGCTGAAGCCAGAAGGAAGACTCCTGCCGCAAGCGGCATCAGGAATGCTGCACCCGTAAGCGCAAGAACCGCCCAGCCGATCAGCACATAGAGGTTTCCTTTGGAGGCCGCTTCCCGGAAGGCGCTGAGCATGCCCTGCTTTGTCGACCCCGGGAGAAGGAGACTTGCAAGCCCGCCCGTGACCCGTGCAAGCACATGGGTAATTCCCAGGAGGAGGAGTATATTCCAGTTATACGGAAGCGCGGCACAAAGTGCAAAATACAGCAGAATATAGCAGACGACACCAATCACGGCAAAAGCACCTGCGTGCGGATCCTTGAGGATCGCCCGCTTTTTTTCAGGCTCGCCGTAGCTTTTCAGTGCGTCAATCGTGTCCGCAAACCCGTCCATGTGAATTCCGCCGGAAACTGCAAGCGGGAGGATCGTCAGAGCAGCTGCCGTCAGGATATCCGGAAGCCCAAGAAGCCCGGAAAGCCAGAAATACCCGAAGCAGACGCCGCCGATCACCGCGCCGACAAGCGGCAGCGCGCCGAGGAGGCCTTTCAGGCTGTTTTCATTCCAGTCGATCCGCGGCATCGGAATGATGGAAAAGGTGGCAAATGCGGCCACCACCGCGTGCAGGATGATTTTCACAGGGGAAGCGCTCCTTTCAGAAGAATCGGGATGCCGGCGACCATTTCAATGACCGTATCCGCAGAGGAAGCAAGGGCCGCGTTGATTTTCCCGAGAACCCGGATGTAATCCTCGGTGCCCGGATCGTAATGAAGACCGTCCGAGCCGACGTCGTTTGTCACGACGACCAGCAGATCGCACTGGGACTGCAGGTTCCGAACGCCCTGAATCACGCGTTCATAAGGATCTGTCTGATTTCCGCTCTCGTCAAACATTTCGTTCGCGGTCAGGTTGCAGATGCACTCCAAAAGCGCTGTACCGCCTTCTTTCGGAAGCTGCAGCGCACCGTAGTCTGTGTAGCGCTCAATCGTCTCAAAGCCTTTGCCGGCTCGTAGAATCCGGTGCCGCTCGACCTTTTTCTGCCCTTCCTCACCATAAGGCTGCATAGCCGCGAGGTAGTATTTCGGCGAATGACCTTTCATGCAGATTTCTTCCGCGTACGTGCTTTTGCCGCAGGCAGAGCCGCCTGTGAGAAGGATCATCATGACTCCTGCCCTCCGAGCGGCACATACTGCGCAATGCCTGTCTCTGCAAATGAAGTGGCGCTGTTATATACTGCAAGCGCCAGATCGAGCATCGGCAGAAGACATACGGCGCCGGTGCCTTCTCCAAGCTTCATATCTGCAAAAACCAGCGCCTCGAGACCGAGTTCCTTGAGGATTGCTTTTGCCGCAGGTTCTGCCGAACAGTGGCTCGCAATCATCGCAGACACACAGTTCGGCACGATACGGGCGGCTGCGAGCGCTGCAGCAGAACTTGGGAACCCGTCAATTACAACCGGCATGCGGCAGAGCGCCGCGCCGATGAAGAGGCCGGCCATGCCTGCAAGGTCAAAGCCGCCTAATTTTGCAAGGACATCGAGAGCATCTTCGGGGTTCGGATGATTCCGATCAATCGCTCTCTTCAGCGCATCCCGTTTCCTCTGCAGGCCTTCATCCGAAAGGCCCGCGCCGCGGCCGGTGACAAGATCGATCGGGAGACCCAGAAGGACGGATACCAGTGCGCTTGAGGTTGAGGTATTGCCGATGCCCATCTCGCCGGTCACGAGGATTTTGTAGCCCGCCGCATGAATCTCACGGGCGAGCCTTACACCGTTTCGAATCGCCTGAATGGCCTGCTCTTCGCTCATCGCAGGGCCTTTCGTCATGTTGGCGGTGCCGTCTGCGACATGCAGGTCCCGGACACCTTCGACCCGGTGCAGCATCCCGAGATCTGCGGCAAACACATCCGCATGGGCGGTTTTCGCCATCAGGCAGACGGAGGATTTCAGCTGGGAAATCCGTTCCGCCATCGTGGCCGTGACCGAAGCGTCGGTCTGGGTTACGCCTTCTTCGACAATTCCGTTGTCGGCACAGAGCACTGCAACCGCGCGTTTATTGATCGAAACCTGCTCCGATCCCGTGAGACCCGCGATTTTTACTACGATATCTTCCAATTTCCCAAGCCCGTGCAGGGGCTTCGCAATGCCGTCCCAGTGCGCCCGGGCGCGGTTCATGGCTTCAGTATCGGACGGCAGGATTTCCGCATTCCAGCGCGCAAAAAGTGCGCGGCCGGTTTCAGCTTCCGTTTCGGGCACTTCGGGGAGCACACTTCTTTTGAGCCCTGCTCTCTCCGCGATTTCCGAAAAACGTCCTCGGATATAGGAAGCTGCGTCTGTCCGGTGCGGAACCGTACAGAGCGTGCAGTCTTTGATGCCTTTTTTGGTATACCTGAAGTTTCCGCCGCAGCGCTCGCCGAGCATGTACAGCGGGCAGTAACAGAACAGACAGTTGAAGGAATCCGGGTCCTCTACCGCATGGCAGGGGAAATACGGACAGGCGCGGTTCTGGAAAAATGATGCGTTATTTTCCATCGTTTATGACTCCTTCTGATCCTTCGGCCGCTCTCCTCCCCGGGTCTCATCAAGAAGATACAAAAGAGCGTTGACAATACAGGCGGCAACGTTGCTTCCGCCCTTACGGCCCCGGGCAACGATGCAGGGCACCGGGCTCTCGATGATCAGCTCCTTCGATGCGACAACATTGACAAAGCCGACCGGAACGCCGATGATAAGCTTCGGCCGGTAGCCTTCGTCGATCAGTTCCCGGAGGCGCAGAAGCGCCGTCGGGGCGTTCCCGATCGCAAAGATCACGTTTTCGCCAAGCTTCGCCGCATGATCCATGCTCATCCGCGCCCGGGTACAGCCAAGCTTTTTCGCTTCCGCCGCGACCAGGGGATCGCTCATAAAGCAGACCGCCTCCCCGCCGAAACGCGAAAGCGTCCGTTTATTGATGCCCGCAAGTCCCATCTGTGTATCGGTGACCACGGTTGCGCCTCCGCGGATGGCTTCTTCTGCAAGCCGGACCGCGTCAGGCGAAAAATACAGCGTGTCGGCATAGCTGAAATCCGCCGTCGTATGAATTACGCGCTTGATAATCGGGGCCTGCTCCGGGTCGAGCACCCGATCGCCTAATTCCTCCGTAATGATGGCAAAGCTCTCCGCTTCGATTTCCGCCGGTGACAGATTGCGGATGTTCATGCGAGTCCCTCCTCAAAGATCCGGTACACAAGATCCATATCCATGCTCTTCCGAAGCGTGTCGGCCAGAAGATCGTACTGCTGCTGCTTGTGTTCCTCGCCGGAGACTTTCCCGATTTCCGAAGGATCAATCCCCTTTTTCATGGCAAGAGACTGAATGATCGCGCCGGCGACTTCGTCTCTGTCCAGGATTCCATGCACGTAACTGCCGTAAACATTTCCGTTCTGGCAGCCGTCCGGACGGCTTTCCCCGCTGACGCTGTCCAGGATTTCCGAAATGGCTGCCGTGTTTTCCGTCACACCCATGTGGATCTCGTAGCCTTCAAAAGGCTGTCCGGAAAGCGCCGAGAATACGCCGCCAACATTTCCGAAACAGCCGTTTACGCGGGTGCGTGTTTTCTCAGGCGTGAAAACCGTGGAAACCGGCAGAAGCCCCATGCCGCGCATGGTGCCGCCGTGCTCGATGCCGTGCGGATCGGAGAGGTTTTCGCCGAGCATCTGGTATCCGCCGCAGATCCCGAGAACTGCGCCGTCCTGATCTGCAAAGCGTTTGATCTTTGCCTCGAGTCCGTTCTGGCGCATCCAGAGAAGGTCCGCCATCGTATTCTTGGTTCCGGGCAGGATCACGAGATCCGGTTCGCCGAACTGCCGGGTGGAACTGATATAGCGCACCGAAACACCATCGATGCCCTCTAATGCCTTGAAATCGGTAAAGTTCGAAAGACGCGGCAGACGGATTACCGCAATGTCGACAAGCGCTGCTTCCCGGTTCTGGAGCCGTTCGGAGAGGCTGTCCTCATCGTCGATATCGAGCCGCACCCAGGGTACCACACCCACGACCGGGATGTGGATCAGGTCTTCAAGCTGCTGGATGCCTGGGTCAAGAATGCTCTGGTCTCCGCGGAATTTGTTGATGATGACGCCCTTGACCATGGCGCGTTCTTCCGGAGTCAGAAGTGCCGCCGTGCCGTACAGCTGGGCAAACACGCCGCCCCGGTCGATATCCCCGACAAGAAGCACCGGCGCCTTTGCTGTCTTCGCCATGTCCATGTTGACATAGACATCATTGTCCTTCAGGTTGATTTCTACCGGACTGCCGGCACCTTCGATGATGATGGCGTCGTTCTGGTCTGAAAGGGTTTGATAGGCTTTCAGCACTTCCGGAAGCAGCTGCTTTTTCTGTGCGAAATAGTCTTTTGCGGAAAGCTGGCCCCATACTTCTCCGTTGACGATGATCTGGGAACCCATATCAGTCGTGGGCTTCAGGAGAATCGGGTTCATCAGTACCGAGGGCTCCACGCCCGCAGCTTCCGCCTGCACCACCTGTGCCCGGCCCATCTCGAGGCCTTCCCGCGTAATAAACGAATTCAGCGCCATGTTCTGGGCTTTAAACGGAGCCACCCGGTAGCCGTCCTGTTTGAATACCCGGCAGAGGCCGGCAGCGATCAGGCTCTTGCCGGCGTTGGACATCGTGCCCTGAATCATTAATGCTTTTGCCATTTCCGTTACTCCTCTCCCGCACACCGGCGAAGGAACCGCTCGATAAGCTGCGGATTTGATTCATAGAAAAGATGCGGGAAACCTGCGAAAAGGTTCCCTTTCACATGGCAGCACTCCCAGCTTCTGGACCCGGTGGGCTTGACAGCCAGAAGGTCGCTGCCGCAGTCCCCGGACTCGTAATAGTGGAACTCGTGCGCCCGGATCTGCTCGCCCCTTTGGAGCAGTCCGCCATCGGATTTTCCGCTCAGCGTAACATAGCCGAATCGCCCGAGCCGGTTCGTTTTCCAGGCCTTCGCGTTAATCACACCGGCCATCGGCCAGTAGATTCCGTTCATATCCTGCAGTTCCTGATGCAGATACAGAAAACCGCCGCACTCTGCGAGGCAGGGAAGCCCGCTCTGGACTGCTGATGCGACCGATTCGCGCATCATTGTATTCTGGCTCAGTGCTTCCGCATAGAGTTCCGGATAGCCGCCCGGAAGAATCAGGCCCTGTGCGCCCTTGGGAATCTCTTTGTCATGGATCGGCGAGAAGAAGCAAAGCTCTGCGCCCAGCTCCTGAAGAAGCGCCAGATTGTCCTTGTACCAGAAACAGAAGGCCTCGTCTCTCGCCGCCGCGATCTTCACGGGCTTTGGGAGCGGTTTCGGGCGCTCCGGCCGGGGCTCCGCTTCGATCGGTTCCGCTTCTTCCGAAAGGGCGATCAGAGCATCAATATCCACCGTGTTTTCAAGTGTTTCCGCAAGTTTGTGAAGCTTTTCCGAAAGGCCGCTGATCTCCGCCGGTGTCACAAGCCCGAGATGGCGGCTCTCGATCATGAGACTGTCAGATTTCGGAAGAAAGCCGAGCGGAATCACCCCCAATTTCTCCACCTCCGGCTTCAGTGCCTGATAAACATGCTCGCTCATCCGGTTGAAGATCACGCCCCGTACGCGGCTGTCCGGCCGGAAACGCAGAAAGCCCTCAAGGGTCGCAAGCGCGGAAAGGCTCTGTCCCCGCGCGTCCACAATCAGGACAACGGGGGCGCTCAGGGCCTCTGCCACCCGGTAGGTGGAAGCCTCGTCAGTCGCGGCGCCGAGCCCGTCGTAATAGCCCATCACGCCTTCGATGACGGAAATTTCCGCACCGGCTGCGTTTTTCAGGAAGAGGCGGCGCATGGTATCCGGCTCGGAGAAGAACAGATCCAATGTCCCCGACGGTACGCCGATCACCCGCTCCTGAAACATCGGGTCGATATAATCCGGGCCGCATTTAAAGGAAAAGACCTTTTTCCCCCGCTCCTTCAGTGCCTGCAGCAGGCCGCAGGTAATCGTCGTCTTCCCGCTTCCGGATGCGGGTGCGGCAAATACAATTCTCGGTTCAGGCATCGGCGGATCCTCCGTCAAAGGAAATGATCGAGACCGGATTCTGGGCGGTCATCATCTGATAAGGCCCGACCTTCCGGCCGCGAGCGATGTTGACCTGGACAATTTCCGGATTCTTCAAAGGAAGCGCTTTCATTGCCGTAACTGCTTCCGCGAAAGTTTCCGCCGTCACCGTGTTCAGCACAATGCGCGCAGAAGGATTTTTGTCCAGCACAGCCTGCAGGATCGCCTGCAGGTTGCCGCTGCTCCCTCCGACAAACACATGGGTCGGCGCTGGCAGGTCCATCAGGGCTTCCGGCGCTTTTCCAAAGACCACCTTTACGTTTTCGATGCCGAGATGCCGCTTGTTTTCTTCAATCAGCTGACAGGCGTCTTCCTTCCGCTCAATCGCATAAACCATCCCGTCCTCGCAGCATTCCGCCATCTCGAGAGACACCGATCCGGTACCGGCCCCGACATCCCAGCAGACGCCGTCCTTTGTGAGGCGCAGCTTCGAGAGGGTCACCGCCCGTACTTCCTGCTTGGTCATCGGGACATCGGTCCGAAGGAAGTCTTCATCCGGACGACCGTGTGTCGTGACAGTTTCAGCGGCTTCCGGGTTTTCGATCAGGAGGATGGACAGGGAATCATATGTCCCGTCCTGAAGTTCCGCTGCCGTGCCGCATGTAATCTTCTCGTTCTCATAGGAAATGTTTTCGCCGACGGTGACCTGAACCTGCGGAAGGCCATATTCCGTCAGCGTATGAAGGATATTGTTCACACCGTCCGCTCCGCCGGAAAGCAGGATGACTTTCGGGCTGCGGCGAACTTTGGCAGCAACGTTGCAGGCACGTCCGTGTGCACTCGCAAGAAGCGCGTCGTCCCAGGATTTTCCGATCCGGCCGCAGAAAGCCGCGACCGACGAAATGCCCGGGAGCACAGTCGGATGATACGATTCGAGGAGCGGCAGCAGGTTTTTCGTCCCGCTGTAGAAGCCGGTGTCACCGGACATCGCAACGACGATCTTCCGGGCGCTGGTCTCTTCGATGATTTTCCCAATGTCCTGAGGGAGAATCGCCGCCGCAGTTTCTTTATGAAAACGCGAAAGGGATTTCAGCAGGCGTTTTGCACCGACAAGAAGCTCCGCCTCCCTGCAGGCCTCATCAGCCGCAAACGTCATGGAACCGGCGTCTCCTGTCCCGACCCCGAGGATTATGACCTGCTTTTCAGTCTCCGCAGAAAAACCATAGCGCGATCCGAGGATTGACAGGCATTCATCGACACTGACCCCTTCTTCTGCGAGCGGCCGGCGGATCACAACAGGCGTTACGCCGCAGGCTTTCGCCGCGCGGATCTTTTCCGGGAAGCCGCCGGCTGCCCCGGTATCCTTGGTCACAAGATACCGGGCATCTGTCGAATGAAGCATGGCAATATTCAGCTCTTCGCTGAACGGTCCCTGCATGCACAGGAGGTGTCTGCCTGTAAAACCGAGATCTGCCGCCTGCCGTACGCCGTCCGGAAGGGAAAGGATACGCGCGTAGAGCCGCTCCGAAAAGTCCGTGACCTTTGTATAATGCGGCAGTTCCTTACTGCCGACGGTCAGAAGCACATTGCCCTGTACCGAATTCAGGTAGTCAACCGCCTCGTCCGTATCCGCAACAAAGACGCAGCCTTCCGTGTCCGTGTGATCTTCCTGCCGAAGCACCCGAAGATACGCTGTCTGAAGCTCCCGGCACTGCTCCTGCAGCGTCTTTGTGACTTCGGAGGCATAGGGATGCGTGGCATCAATCACAAGGTCCGTTCCGGTTTCCCGGATCAGCGCCGCAATCTGCGCTGCGTCTTTCCTTCCATGCATGACCCGGATATTCTCAGCAGGCTCAATCAGCGTCTCCCCGTATTCGGTGGCCACACTGACATGAAGCGTCAGGTTTTTTTCGCGGCAGGCTTCCGCAATTTCCCGGCCTTCCGTTGTGCCGGCAAACAGGATGACGTCATTCATGATGATATCCTCTCGGCGTCACCATTTTGCCGCCGATGATTCTGGTCTGGGAGTTTCCGATAAAGACGGTGCTGAACATGTCTGTCTCAGCGTCACAAAGTTCCGAAAGCGTCATCATCGCCGTGCTCTCGCCTTCTCTTCCGATATTTTTCGCAATCCCGCAGACGGTTTCCGGCGAAGCGAACTCCAGGATAATATCACAGGCACGCTGCAGATAATCTTTCCGTTTGCGGCTGGAGGGATTGTAAATACAGATCACAAAATCCGCCTCAGCCGCCGCGCGAAGCCGCTTTTCAATCTTCTCCCAGGGAGTCAGAAGGTCGCTTAAGCTGATGACCGCAAAATCGTGCATCAGCGGAGCGCCGAGAATGGCTGCACCGCTCAGCATTGCGGAAACACCGGGCACGGTTTCAACTTCCACGCCGGGGTAATTTACCGCCAGTTCTTCCGCAAGTCCGCTCATTCCGTATACACCGCCGTCTCCGCTGCAGACCATGGCAACCGTTTTGCCTTCCGCTGCCATCGAAAGCGCTGCTTCCACGCGGTCCACCTCCTGGCGCATCGCGGTCGTAAAAAATTCCTTCTCCGGGAAAAACGGCCGGACGAGTTCCACATAGACAGTATAGCCCGCAATCACATCACTGTCCCGCAGAACCTGCAGCGCACGCTCTGTCATGTTTTCAACATTACCGGGGCCGATGCCCACGACATACAGTTTACTCAAAACGAATCGCCTCCTCGTATCGTGCAAGGGCGAAGGTCATGCCGTTCGCCGCCGTTTTTTTCTGAATCAAGGGTCCGTATCCGGACGCAAGCACCGCCGCCCGTTCACACACGGAATCGACGCCGGTTGTGGCCTTGACAAAATCCGAACCGGTGAACTCTCCGGGAACCGCCCGAAGTTGTTCTGCTGTATAGGTTTCGAAGGGAACGCCGAGCGACTCGCAGAGTGTGATCAGGCCCTGCTCTTCCTTCTTGAGGTCAATGCTTGCGATGCAGCGAAGCTCCTCCTTCCGGATGCCGCAGGCTTTGAGCTGTTCGGAAAGAAAAGCCGAAAGCTCTTCAAAGGATTTTCCTTTCCGGCAGCCGATTCCGGCGGCATAGTGTCGGGGGATCAGCAGAAGTGTCCGGGAGAAAGGCGTGTCTCCGCCCTTTTCTGAAATCCGGATGCCGAGATCTGCTGCCCCTTCCGTAAGGCCTTTGGGAAGCTTTCCTTCACAGGGAAGCTCTGAGCAAAAGCCCACCGGATTTCCTGAGAGAAGCGATGCCGAAACCTCCTTCGCAAGTTTCATATCACCGATCACGAGATGATTTTTCTTTGCAAAAAGATCCACTGCAAAGACACCGCTGACATCGGTTGCGGTCGTCAGAACCGGTGTTCCGCCGATCTTTTCCGATATCAGGAGCGCCAGTTCGTTCGCACCGCCAAGATGCCCCGAAAGGAGCGGAATCACGAAATGGCCCTGGTCGTCGATGACAATCACTGCCGGATCTTTGGTCTTGTCCCGGACCCATGGCGCAATCGCCCGGACCGCGATCCCGGAAGCACAGCAGAAAATCAGCGCGTCTGCTTCCCGGAAAGCTTCGCCGGCCCATTCGGATCCTTTCACCGTAAGCGGCTCATCGCCTTCTCCCTGATACTTCGGAAGGGCATATCGGCGGCAGTCATGGCCTGAAGATATGAGTGCTCCGGCGATCCGCTCCGCCGTATCCCGGCCGTTTTTGCTGTAGGAAATCAGTCTGACACGCATGGAATCACTCCTTTGCGGGGCGGAATTCCGTCGCAAAATTCGGATTGTAGAGATCTGAACGGCGGTAGTTGCTCTGTGAAACCGCGTCGCCGACGATAATGAGCGCGGTTTTCGTGACCTGATTCTCCCGTGCGCAGTCCGCCATGGTATCGATCGTACAGATATAGCTTCGCTCATCCGGCCAGCTTGCCTTATAGACGATGGCGGCCGGTGTTTTCGGATCATAGCCGCCGGCAATCAGCTCTTCCGCCGCTTTATCCAGGAGACCCGCCGACAGAAACAGTACCATTGTCGTTTTGTGCGCAGCAAAGGAACGCACGCTCTCCCGCTCCGGAACCGGCGTGCGGCCGGCCATGCGCGTAACCACAACGCTCTGGGCTACATCCGGCAGCGTGTATTCCATCCGAAGCGTTGCTGCCGCGCCGTTCATGGAGCTGACACCGGGGCATACGTCATAACTGAATCCTGCCTGGTCCAAAAGGTCCATCTGCTCACGGATCGCCCCGTAGATACTCGGATCGCCTGTATGCAGGCGGACAGTGGTCTTCCCCTCTGCTTCTGCCTGCTTCATAACGGCGAAAACCTCTTCCAGCGTCATTTTCGCGCTGTTATGGACTTCGCAGCTTTCTTTTTTCCAGGACAGAAGCTCCGGATTCACCAGAGAACCCGCATAGATGATCACGTCCGCTTCCTCGATCATCTTTTTCCCGCGCAGCGTAATCAGATCCGGGGCCCCGCAGCCCGCTCCCACAAAATGAATCATTGTTTCTGCTCCTTTGCGATAATCAGTGTATAATATCCGGCATCTGCCGGGATTTCATCGGAAGAATGATAAAGCCTCTCCTGCTCTGTTCCGCAGTTTTCCGCGCCGAGAAGCGGTTGGCCCAGTTCCTCTGCTGCACATAAAAGCGCCGGAATCTGCCCTTTCATAAAGACTCTGGTGCCGGAATACTGCAGACCTTGCTCCGCATTCGTTCCGCCCGGCAGGATGTGCAGTTCTTCCCGGTCCTCACAGAGAGAAATGCCCAGGGAAGCCGCCGCAGCACAGAAGGACGGTACGCCCGGAACGGTTTCCGCTTCACAACCCATCTCACAGAGCCTTTGAAACAGGTATCCCCAGGTCGAATAAATTGACGGATCCCCCAAGGTCAGAAAGACCACTGTATGTCCTTTTCGAAGTTCCGCAGCAAGCGCCGCTGCCGCAGCATCCTGTGCTTTTGCCCTTTCCTCCGGATCCCTGGTCATCGGAAGCACCAGTTCGAGAACCGGTTTCGCACTCAGTTCCGAAACAGCACCTTCCGCGATTCGCAGCGCAAAGCAGTTTTCCTTTTTCTTCGGAATTGCAACAAGATCACAGTCCCGGATCAGCCGCATGGCTTTCAGCGTCAGAAGTTCCGGATCTCCGGGACCGACACCCACGCCGTAAAGAATCCCCTGTTTCACTTAAGTCTCCTCGTTCTGTTTCCGCATTTCTTCAATCCATTCAGCGGCGGGGCCGGTGGTGCACAGGATACCGTAAGTCTCGTGGAAAACGACAACGCCTACGCTGATCTGATCCTTTATGCGGTGACGGACATAATAATCGATCCGTTCTCCCATGAGGCGCATCGCGCGTTCCATGATTCCGCGATCATGCATGAGCCGCAGCATTTCCTCGGTCATCACGCAGTCCAGAATCGCACGCGCAAGCTCTGCGTCGGCTCCCGCCCGGATCGCAAAGGCTGCCATCAGCTCTGCCCGGCCGTCTCCTTCACGGGAATGGGTATTCATGATTCCGCCGGAAAGCTTGACAAGTTTCCCGATCTGTCCGATCAGAAGCACCTCCCGATATCCTTCCGATACTGCCATGTCGAGCGTCCGGCCGATATAATTGGAGCACTTGACAAGCCTTGATTCATCAAGCTGACACACTGTTTTTGCGAAATCCGTTCCGTAATTGCCGGGAGAAATGATCAGCCGCTCCTCGCCAAGTGCCTTCTTCTGCCGGATTTCCAGCTCAATGCTTTCAATCATGGCTTCCTCGCTCATCGGCTCCACAATTCCGCTCGTCCCGAGAATGGAGATCCCGCCGACGATGCCGAGCCGCGGATTGAAGGTTTTTTTTGCAATCTCAACCCCCTCCGGCACGGAAATCACAATGCTGAGCCCCGTCATCTCGCCGCATTCATCGAGCGCTTCTTCTGCCGCCCTTTTGATCATTTCACGGGGAACCGGATTGATCGCCGCCTCTCCGACCGGTTCTTTCAGTCCGGGCTTCGTTACGCGTCCGACACCGAGTCCTCCGTCGATCACAATTCCCTGCTCCGGGCGAAGCTGTACTGCCGCATACACTAAGATACCATTCGTCACATCCGGATCGTCGCCGCTGTATTTTTTGATCGCGCAGGATGCCGTGCCGCGAGAAAGCGTCGGTTCGAGCACCGAGAGGTCAAGTGCGATGCCCTTCGGCGTCAGGATGTGTACCGTTTCCGGTGCGCGGCCTCGAAGAAGCAGGATCGTTGCCGCTTTTGCCGCTGCTGCCGCGCAGGTACCGGTGGTATAGCCGAAGTACAGCTTTTTGCCGTCTTTCAGGGTGTAATAGGCTTCAATGCCGGATTCATGCATGGAGAACCTCCCGAACCGCCCGAATCAGCGCCTCGTTTTCCTCATGTTTTTTCACCGCAACGCGGCAGTCGCCGGGCAGAAGCCCGCGGTAGTTTTCACAGTTTCGAATCAGGATACCCCGCTGCAAAAGGCCCTCATACAGGCCTTGTACGCCCTGAAGAAGAAAGTAGTTCGCATCACCGGGAAGCACGGAAATACCGAGACGGGACAGTTCTTCTGTAAGATATTTTTTCTCTTCCCGGACCAGGGTTCGCGCTTTTTCTGCCCAATTCCGGCAGGAAAGCGCCGCAATCCCCGCAGCCTGCGAAACAGAGGAAACATTCCAGGGCTGAGAACTTTCGGAGATACGCCGGAGAAGTTCCCGGTTCGGGCATACTGCATACCCGAGGCGAAGACCGGCCATCGCATAGGTTTTGGTAAAAGCCCGAAGCAGAAATACCCGGTCATCCGGCAAAAGCTCCGAAACAAGCGACGGCGATTCCTCCTCCGCGAGTTCTCCGAAGCATTCGTCCAGAAACAGCCAGGTCTTGGTTTTGCGGCAGCGCTCCAGGATTTTCAGCAGAAGCTCCCGGTCCACCAGTCGTCCCGTCGGATTATTGGGGCTGCAGAGCATCAGAAGTCCCGTATCTTCCCGGATTTCCGAAAGGATCCGCTCTGTCACTGAAAAACCTTCTTCCCGAACAAGCGGGAAAAACCGTATTTTGCAGTTCGATGCCGAAAGTGCAGCTTCATAGTCGGAAAAAGACGGAACCGGAAGCAGCGTTTCCGCAGGTCTTACGGCTGCAACAAACTGGTAAATCAGTTCCGCCGCGCCGTTTCCGCAGATGATCCGGTCCGGATTGGTGTCAAGTGCCTCCGCGATCCGGTTCCGCAGTTCTTCACAGTACGGGTCCGGGTAGGCTTCAAGATGTTCCGCCACATTCCGTACTGCATCCCGGACCTCCACGGGCGTCCCCAGGGGATTCACGTTGACTGAGAAATCCAGCCTGATATCATTCCGGTAAATATCCCCCCCGTGGGTGTATTGGTTGTGGATGATCATATGCCGAACCCTCCGAGCGCGAGGAATAGCCCGAAACTGAATGCGCCAAACAGAAGGAGCCAAAAAACCGTTGTTCCGTACATCAGCCGGCAGCTCCTTCCAACATCCGCGCGTTCAATCTCCCGGTCCGGATCGCCGAGCGTCGGCTTTTCATGTACAACGCCGAAATAACTGGCCGGACCGCCGAGCTGAAGATGCAGCGCGCCGGCGCAGACGGATTCGGTCTGTGCCGAGTTCGGACTTGCATGTTTCCTGCGGTCCCGTTTCCAGATTTGTGCTGCCTTCTTCCCATCACAGTTCCGGAAGATTGCGGCGGACAGGATCATGCCCAGCGCAGACAGTCTTGCCGGGATGAAGTTTACAACATCGTCCATTTTCGCAGCAAAGCGGCCGAAATACAGGTACTTCTCGTTTTTGTAGCCGACCATGGAATCCATGGTGTTGATCGCTTTATAGAAGAACCCGCCCACCGGGCCGCCGAGCATCATGAAGAAAAGCGGCGCAATGACGCCGTCGGAAGTGTTCTCCGCAACCGTTTCTACCGTTGCCCGGAGCACCGCTTCCTCCGAAAGCTGATCGGTGTCCCGTCCGACCAGCATACCGACCTGCTTCCGGCCGGCTTCCAATCCTTCGTCCGTGAGACAGCGCACGACCTTCGCGGCTTCCTTCTGCAGACAGCGTGCCGCGAAGATCTGCCAGCACATAAAGGCACAGACAGCAAAATAAAGCCAGGGATGGACAAAGAAACAGAGCCACAGAATCCCGAAGGCAGTACCGGCGCTGATGAAGGGAATTAGAAGCGCCATCACCGTACCGGCCGCAAACTCCCCCCGATCGGTTTTCGGAAAAAGCTTCCGCAGGTTTTTCTCCAAAAAAGAAATCAGTTTTCCGATCAGGATGACCGGGTGCGGAAGGAACCAGACCGGATCTCCTAAAAAGCAGTCAACCGCAAAGCCCGTGAAAATCGCCCCAAGTGTCATGATCCACAGAAGTCTCATACCTCTGCTCCTTTCACAGACTGAAACAGTTCCTCAGGTTCCACCAGAAGGGACCGGGACTTCGCGTACGCTAAAAGATCCTGATTCTTTCGGTTCGCTTCTCCGAAATCCTGCACGCAGCAGATGACACTGCCGCAGGATTCGATCAGTTTTTCTGCCCTTTCTGCCGCAGTATCATCCGGAATCCGGTAAGGCGGCACAGAAACAAGCTCTGCCGCCAGCGCCTTTGCGACCGGATAGTCCAGATCATTCTCCTGCAGGATCCCGGCAGCAAAAGGAATCCCGTTCCGCTGCAATGCCCGGTACAGGGGAATGCCCGACCCGCTTCCGCCGATGACAAAAGCTTTCGGTGATCCTGATACAGGACGCATCTCGAGGCTTCCGAACAATGCGTTGTAGCTGCCCTGCTCAATGCCGTACAGTTCCCGGATATACTCATCGCGGAAGATTTCCTCGGGTGTTCCGCAGCGGTCCACCCGGTGATC
>CADCPV010000148.1 GCA_902803345.1 uncultured Eubacteriales bacterium
GAGAAGGCGGGATTTGAACCCGCGCACCGCGCAAACGGTCTACACCCTTAGCAGGGGCGCCTCTTCAGCCACTTGAGTACTTCTCCACGAAAAGGTCCTGCCAATCAGACTTCGGTTTTAGACTGTCAAGAAACACACACCCTCAAGGCGAGAGTGCTTCGCTATTATAATCAAAAAAACCGGTTTTGTCAACCGATTTTTCTGAAAAAAATCCAGCATTTTCAAGGGTTTCAGACACCCACTACATCTTGTTGTCGGGCCCTCTTCGGAACACAAGGCATTTGTGTAAAATTGCCCGAACGGCCCTGTTACGGGAAAATCTGTGTGCAATTCTCACAGAAGTGACAGCTTTGATATCCGAGCGGCTGCGCCGCTGTCCGGCCCTTTCTGTCAAACCTGGTAAATGTCATTCCCCGCCGGATCAATTGCGACGATCGCAGGAAATTCTTCGACAGAAAGCCGCCGGATCGCCTCTGTTCCAAGGTCTTCATAGGCAAGCACTTCTGCGGATTTGATGCATTGCGAGAGAAGCGCGCCTGCGCCGCCGATAGCTGCGAGATACAGTGCGCCGTTTCTTATGATCGCATCCTTCACCGCCTGGTTCCGTTTGCCCTTTGCGATCATCACTTTAAGACCGAGATCCAGAAGTGCCGGCGCATAGGCATCCATCCGGCCCGCCGTCGTCGGACCTGCCGCTCCGATCACATGCCCGGGAGGCGGAGGCGTCGGCCCCATATAGTAAACGGCCTGGCCCGAAAGATCCACGGGCAGTTCTTCCCCGCGCTCCAGCGCTTCACAGAGCCTTTTGTGCGCCGCGTCGCGCGCGGTCAGCATCGGGCCGGTCAGATAAACAAAATCGCCGACCCGGAGCTTTTCAATATCTTCTTTCTTAATAGGAAGAGAAATGTGGTATTCCATGATCAGAGCCTCCTCGTGATATGTCGGTTGACATGGCAGCAGGTATTGACCGCAACCGGAAGGCTTGCGATATGCGTAGGATAAGTCTCAATCCGTAAGGAAAGCGCTGTCACGCTCCCCCCAAGTCCCGCCGGGCCGATCGGAAGGCGGTTGATCTCCGCTAAAAGCTCGTTTTCCAGCCCCGTAACCCAGTCCGGGCGATTCTCATCCGGCTCCTGTTCCGGCCCTGCAAAAAGGGCTTTTTTCGCGAGAATCGCGCATTTTTCAAAGGTCCCGCCGACCCCGACGCCGATGAACATCGGCGGGCAGGAATCCGCTCCGGCCTCCTGTACAGCCGTAAGAACCGCCTGCCGGATGCCTTCGATTCCGTCCGAGGGCTTCAGCATGAAAAGACGGCTTTTGTTCTCCGAACCCGCGCCTTTCGCCATCATTGTGATCGAGAATCCGTCACCCGGAATGATGTCATAATGAATCACGGCCGGTGTGTTGTCATTCGTATTCACGCGGTCTATCGGGTCGCTGACAACGGATTTCCGAAGGTACCCATCGATATATCCGCGCCGTACGCCTTCATTCAGCGCCTCCGTGAGAGACCCGCCGGTAATATGCACCTCCTGGCCCAGTTCGACAAAAAGGATTACCATGCCCGTATCCTGGCAGATTGGGAGGTCCTGTTCGCGTGCGATGTCCAGGTTTTTCTCAAGCTGCAGCAGAATATGGCGCCCGAGTTCCGTCTCTTCCCGCTCTTTTGCACCGCGGACCAGACTTTCCACTTCGGGCGAAAGGACTTTATTGGCGGAAACACACATTTCAGCGACGGTTTCTGTAATCGTTTTGCAGTCTATTTCACGCATCTTCAGCTCTCCTTAGGGGATTCATTCGCGAAGCTTCCCGAGATCCAGGTCCGCTGCGAGCTCTTCCGGCATAAACCTTGCGGAACGGACTGTCGTGACATTGTACCGCTTCATCTTCTGAAGCGTCGCAAAATCTCGCGGATACTCCTGAAGTTTCCGGATCTTCATCAGTTTTTTCAGGTTAACGTGTTCGCTTTTCCCAAAAAACGGGATGTCCGTCTCTGTCACTTCACAGCGGTACAGAATCGCCGAGTACGGAAGCCCGAGGTACATATAGGCGATATCGCCGGGGCGGATGTTGTCATTCCCCTGTTTCCATTCGATCTCGTCCCGCTCCCGAAAAGCCTGAATAATGTCATAATACTTCGGGTTGCTGGGGACAAGCCAGAGCCGGCGTCCCTGCTCCCGCTGCGTTCCGGCGGTGCTTCTCAGGAACTTCTCTACGGTTTTCCGATCCTGTCCCGGCACAAGGCTCATAATATAGGAAAGGATCCTCTGATAGGATTCTTCCGGTTCCCGTTGATATACCTGCTTCGTAAAGGCATCTCCCATGAACTTTTCCGGCGTCGAATACTCTGCAACACCCCAGCCGTAGGACTGGCCGTGTTTATCTTTCATGTAAACGAAATCGCTGATCAGGATGTAGCACTGCGCCTGGAGCCGCGTCACGATTGTATCAAAGCCGGTGTTTTCCTTCTTATTATAATCGCCTTCCTTTTTCAGGTCGCGCGACAGGACCGGCGCCATGCGATCAAGAAGGTCGTAGAGCACTTTGTCCCGGTACGGCGCAAGCTCGTCATCATAGCGCGCATCAAAATCATAGCCGTCCCGCCTGAAGTTCGCGAAATCCGGGAACCACTCGCGGCTGATGAAAACCGCTTTGTTCCCCAGAAATTTCCCATAGGCGCAGCCGGTTTCCCGGATCACCGGTCCTTTCCATTCCCAGACGCCCTC
>CADCPV010000149.1 GCA_902803345.1 uncultured Eubacteriales bacterium
ACTCAAATCCTGTTTTTAATTTACACGGTACTCAGATTTCCAGCAGATTCTCTATCGCTTTTTTATAGATTTCGATCGAATGCAGGTATTCCGGAATGATCAGGAATTCGTCGGCATTGTGGATACGATAATCGATGCCCGGCATCTCCGGTCCGAAGGCGATAATGTTTTTCAGGGATTTCGCGTAGGTGCCGCCGCCGATCACCATCGGCTCATGCTCCGTGTCGCCTGTAATTTCCTTATAAGCGCCGTATAAAGCGTCGACAAGCGGGGATTCTCTCGGGTAGAATAAGGGTTCTCCGATGCCGAGAACTGTCAGTGTGCCGCCTTCATGATCAAGATACGGCCCGACTGCGGAAAGCAGCTGTTCTTTCCGGATTGTCACCGGCACCCGGATATCGACTGTGCAGTTAATCACACCGTCCTTCATGCTGACAATACCGTTGTTGAAGGTCAGCACGCCGTACGCGTCTTCAAACTTCAGCCCGCAGCCCGATCCGTCGCATTTTGTGCCGATCCGGTCGTTGTAAAACCGGACGAAATCATCCTCAAAACCAGCCGCCTGAAGTGCCTCCATCGTGCAGCCCGCGGCGTTGACCCCGAGAAGCGGTGTCGACGCATGTGCCGCAAGGCCTTCCGCGAAAATTGTCAGCTTTCCGTCCTCTTCCGTGACGGAAAAGCTCTTCAGTTCTGTGGCTGCAAGCGCCTGTTCCAGCGCCTCTTTCGTCACTTCTCCCGCGGGAATCACTGTCGTGCACTGATGACAGACTGCATTGAAGACAAAGCCGCCGTGAATATCGAGAATTCTGGTGTTTTTGCTCTCGGCTTTCATCGCCATTCCGCCCTTTTCCCCGTAAATGCAGGGGAAATTGCCGTCGGGTGTAAAGCCGCAGGATAATTCTTCCGCGACTTCATTGTAATGTCTCATGCAGCGGGAGCCGGTCTCTTCGTTGCAGCCCATGATCAGCCGGATGCGTTTTCCGAGCTTCACGCCCGAGTCCCGGATAAGCTTCATCGCATAGAGGCTCGCGATTACCGGTCCCTTGTCATCCGTCGTTCCGCGGCCGTAATAGCGATCCCCGATCCGGGTCATTGTAAAGGGATCCGTATGCCACCCGTCTCCGGCCGGTACAATATCGAGATGTCCGGCGATACCGATGATTTCCTTGCCTTCTCCTATCTCGGCGTAGCCGCAGTAATTGTCGAGATTTACCGTCCGAAAGCCCAGTCCTTCCGCAATCCGGAGCGCTTCCGTAAGAACAGCTGCCGTTCCTTCGCCGAAAGGTTTTCCTGGAAGCGCTTCCGAAAGCTTCGAGTCATACTTTACAAGGCGTCCGAGATTTTCGAATATTTCTTCGGAAAGCACCTGAATCTGTTCCCTGATTTCCATATCGATTTCTCCTCCGAAAGATACCCTTCTGGTTTTCCCTGCCATTTTACCATAAAATTTCCCGCTTATCAACGAAAAACAGCCTGCAGGCAAAAAGAACTCCATCTTTCCCGCTCACAGGCTGTGAATCTGTCCGTTTTATGATTCCGCTTCGGGTTTTCAGTACACCGTCGCAAGCATTCCCCAGATATACTTATGTTCTTCCCAGAGCTCCGGGAACTGATCAATCGGCAGGGGCGCAGGAACGGTCCCCGCAGGAATGGCAGCTGATTGCCATCAGCGGAATTGTCATGCTGTTGATAATCATCATCCGAGCCTGCGTTTCCTTTTCGGAACCCGGCGCACTGCCCTTGTAGAATGTGCTCGAAGGCGCCGAACGTTCAGCACGGTATCCCGGCTCGCTGTGAAATCGTAACGCCGTCCGGGTTTACCATAGGTTCGACATAGAAAGGAAGTCAACCGAAAAAGGCATACTTTCCTCTTTTCAATCATACTTTTCTGTGATAAGATGGATTCAGAAAGAAAAGCGGAATGGTCCGGAAAAATGCTTCCGCCTTTTCGCGCCGGCAGTCGGTGAAATGTTTGCGGAAGCCGACGAATACCTGGGCGATCTCGGAAGTCCCGTCGGCGTCCCGGCCTATCTTCCGCCGAATGCGCGGGGTGAGGACAACATTCACTCGTTTCCGCGCGAACCCGGGCGTAAATTACGTACTGGATATCCGGTAAGCTCTCTGCCGGAAGGCACATGCAAACCGGTTTTATAAACAAAGTGGAAAAACATTCAAGGAGGAAAACATCTATGCTCTACTATGTCAATGCGGCCGCTTCCCGCGACGGGAACGGGTCGAAGGAAATGCCCTTCAAATGGATCAACGATGCTGCGAAACTCGCGAAACCTGGCGATGAAATCATTGTCGCACCGGGAATATACCGCGAAAAGGTTACGCCGAAATACGCCGGCGAAAAGGACCGGCGTATTACGTACCGCGCGGAAGTGCCCGGGCAGTCTGTGATCACCGGCTCCGAAAAGTTCTCCGACTGGGAGCCCTATGAGGGAAACACCTACGTTGCGCGGATCGATAACGGCGTCTTCGCCGGCTGGAATCCCTACAAGGAAAGAGTCTGCGGCGACTGGTATTTCTCACAGGACATCCGCCATACGGGCTTCGTCGTCCTAAATGACCGGATGATGTATGAAGCCAGCACCCTTGAGGAATGCCTTGCGGGCGAGCCGACTCTTTCAAGCTGGACGCCGGAGGAATCCATTTATAAATATTACACCGAGCAGGACGGAGACACGACGGTAATCTACGCGAACTTCCAGGGCATTGATCCCCGGGAAGCGGATGTGGAAATCGCGGTCAGAAGGAACTGCTTCATGCCCGATGAAAACTGGATTTCCTATATCACGGTCAGCGGTTTTGTGATCAAAAACGCAGCGACGACCTGGGCTCCGCCGGCAGCCTACCAGGACGGTGCGATCGGCCCGCACTGGTCGAAAGGCTGGATCATCGAAGACTGTGAAGTGTACAACAGCCGCTGCTGCGGCATCTCCCTCGGCAAGTACCGCGATCCGGAAAATGACATGTACTTCTACACGAAGCATGTCAAGAGCCCGACCCAGATGGAACGTGACGCGGTCTGCCGCGGCCAGTATCACGGCTGGCTCAAGGAGCGGGTCGGCTCGCACATCGTCCGCCGCTGTGAAATCCACCACTGCGAGCAGACCGGTATCGTCGGACGCATGGGCGGCGTCTTTTCCACCATCGAAGACTGCCATATCCACCATGTCTGCAACTCGAGCCAGCTCGGCGGCGCGGAAACTGCAGGAATCAAGCTGCATGCCGCGATCGACGTAACCGTCAAACGCTGCCATATTCACAACTGCATCATGGGCGTCTGGTTTGACTGGCAGTCGCAGGGCGCGCGGATCACCCAGAACCTGATGCACGACAACATGCCGCCTGAAGGAACTGCCCCGGCCCGCGGCTCAATGTACTCCTGCGATATCTTCATCGAAGTCGGCCACGGCCCGACACTGATCGACAACAACCTCCTGCTGTCAAAAGGTGCCGTTTCCATCCCAACAGAAGGTGTCGCCTGTGTCAACAACCTGATGCTCGGTGCTTTCCTGACGGTGAATTCCGGCGTTGATTCCGTCGTAAACGGCCAGCGTGAGCCGCGTTATACGCCCTATCATATCCGCCACCGTACTGAAGTCGCAGGCTTCATGACGATCCTGCACGGCGACGACCGGGTCTACAACAACATCATGGTTCAGTATTATCCTGTGACCGATCCGGAGCGTCCCTTCACGAGCACCGTCTACGAAGTCGCCGGAACCGCACAGTTTGACATCTTCCCCTCCTATGAGGAATGGATTGCACAGTTTGATTTCACAAAGGAGCCGCATATGGGCGAGCTTGCGAAAGCCCACTTCGGACATCTGCCGGTCTGGATCGACGGAAACGCCTACTTCGGCGGCGCAAAAGTCTCGAAGCATGACAAAAATGCGCTTGTAAATGACACGGATGAGGTGAAGGTTGAACTTTCATGTGAAGACGGAAAATGTGTCCTGAAAACCAACGTCTTTGAGCTGGTAAAGGGTTTCGAGCGCGGCATCATCACAAGCGACATCCTCGGCCAGGCTTTCGAGCCCGAGCAGCGCTATGAGAATCCGGACGGGACCGAAATCATTTTCAACCGCGACTACTTCGGAGATCACCGCGGAACAAAGGCAATTCCTGGCCCCTTCGCAGAAGTGAAGTCCGAATACACCGTACTGTAACGCTGATCAGGCAGGAACCATCCTGCGGGTCATCAAAAACCGGCCTGCCGTTTTGCTGCGGCAGGCCGGGGTTTTTTTTCTTTCGTTATGCTTCTGTCTTTTTTCCGGTCACGCCCCACAGGGTCAGGCCGTTTTCGTCCAGCGTAAAATCGTCCGTATCCCGGAAAGCGAAGATATTCTCCGAAAGCGGGTAGATTTTCAGTTCATAATCCCTGTCTTTATAGCTGACTTTGCCATAAAGATCCCCGTCCTTCATCAGGATTTCATGTATGGCAAACCCGATATCGGGGTTGTCGTAATCGTATCGGCCGATGAGCGATTCCCAGCTGCTGCGGTCGGGATTCCGGACAGCGAGTTCTTCAAGGGTTCTGACAGGCTGCGGTTCTTCGCATCTTGCAATCGCTTTCATGCCGGAAAAGAAAGCATCGGAGGCCCTGAAATCGATGTCTTCGCGGCTCCGAAGAATGATCAGGACCTTATCCTCATCGACAAAGCGCTGGTACCAGGAAGTATATCCGGGCCATCCGCCGCTGTGACAGACGATGAGGCCATGTTCCGGGTCGTTCAGAACATCCCAGCCGAAACCGTATCCCGGTTCCCCGTCTTCGTCCGAATCGACGGTTGTTTCGCCGCTGTTCAGCTTACCCGGCGTATACATCATCATCTGCTCTTCTTTTGTGAGCACTTTCTCTTCCCGTAAAGCCCTGTCCCATGCCAGAAGATCAAAAATGTTGGAGTGTACGAGCCCGTCACCGGATACGCCGTCCAAAGGAACAACATGATGGTTTTCCGGTGAGTCATCAGCAAGCACCCATTCGTCCGACCCGAAGCTGGTTACCATGCCATAGGCAAGATTGTCTATGCTGAGGCCATCTTTTCTTCGGTGCAGGACATGGGTTGATTTCATCCCTGCAGGCGCAAAGATGTTTTTCTCGAGGTATTCTTCATACGGGACACCCGAAACCTTTTCCACAATCTGCGCTAAAAGACAGTAACCGGTATTGGAGTATTCCCATTTTTCTCCCGGAGCAAATTCCGCCTCTTCGCCGCATTCTGCAAGGAAACGGACAATGATATCGTTTCCCGGAATCCTGTTTTCCTCTTCGGCTTTCTTTCCGACCCAGTCCATATAATCGGGAAGTCCGCCGGTGTGGTTCAGAAGATGGCGGATCGTAACGCCCCGGTAGGGAATCTCCGGGAAGAATGCCGTGATCTCGTCTTCGAGACTGATCAGTCCTTTTCGCCGAAGCAGCATCACAGCCGTGGCCGTGAAATTTTTGCTCACCGACGCCAGGTCAAAGATACTGTCCTCCCGCATCGGAAACATATTTTCAGAATCCCGCCAGCCGACAGCGCCTTTCGTGACAATCTCTCCGTTTTCCGCATAAAGCCAGGTACCGGTAAAGGCGCCTCTTTCATGGGCTTCCCGGACCAGGTTTTCCATCATTGTTCTCTTATCCATATTGATCTCCTGTCAGGCATTTCTCTCCGGACGGCATTTTCTGCTGTCAACGGATTCCGGCTGCTCTCTTTCGCTTATTTCACCGGATTTCCGTTGTAATCGACCCATTCCCTTCCGTCAAAAATCAGTTTTTTGCGGAGATCGAGATCGTAGTATTCCTGCATATACTGCGGAATGTAGGTCAGGCGTTCCGCCGTGCTGCCGCCGGCTTTGTGGACGGCATTGATGGTGCGGAAGTTGTGGCCGGAGCCTTCTTCCCAGAACTGCACGTCCGGCGCGTTTTCGTAGCTGTGCCAGAATTTGTTCGCGCAGAAGCTGATCGTTCCGCAGAAGGAATCCGGCGTCAGCTC
>CADCPV010000150.1 GCA_902803345.1 uncultured Eubacteriales bacterium
CGACCTTCGTGCTGCTTTTCGGAAGCGGCATCGAGAGACTCCCGAGATAAGTGCCGGGACCGGTGCTTTTGAGTTCTGCCGAAAGCGGCCCGGACAGCCCGTAAACAGTAACCGAAACCTTTCCCTGCTGCTTTTCATGCTTCATCAGGGCGAGGGCCGCGGCGGACAGTGAGGCATTCCCGCAGAATTCTCCGCCCGCCATATGAAGGCTCACGGAATCTGCGCTGATCTCTTCGATAAAGCCGGCCTGCTCCGCCGCGGGGTCGAGCCTGAGGAGGGAGGCTGCGACCTTCGGATAGTCAGATTCTGGAAAATAATCTTCAATGAGAAGTGTAATATTGCCCGCGGGATCCGCGCGGTAAAACCGTATGCCGTTCATTTCTGGTAATTCGTCAAAAACTGGCGCGTCCGCTCCATTTCGGGATTCTCCAGCACCAGGTCCGGAGGGCCTTCCTCCACAATGACGCCCCCGTCCATAAACACAACCCACTCCGACACGGCCTTCGCAAAAGCCATCTCATGGGTAACGATGACCATCGTCATTTTTTCTTCCGCAAGCTGACGAATGACCTTTAAAACCTCTCCGGTCAGTTCCGGATCGAGGGCGGAGGTCGGTTCGTCGAAATAGAGGATTTCCGGTTCCAGAGCAAGCGCCCGGGCGATTGCGACTCGCTGCTGCTGCCCGCCGGACAGCTGGTAGGGATACGCGTTTTCCCGGCCCGAAAGACCCATTTTCTGCAGAAGCTGCAGGGCTTTTTCCTCTGCCTTTTCTTTCGGAACGCCCCGGAGAACCGGCGGCTCCGCGATGTTCCGAAGCACCGAATAATGCGGAAACAGGTTGAAATTCTGGAAGACCAGTCCGAAGCGGCTCCGAAACTCCCGGAGCCGGTTTTTTTCTGCGTACCGGCCGCCTCTCATCGCATAATCCCCGTCGTAGAGAATGTCCCCGCCGTCCGCGGTTTCAAGGAAGGAAGCACAGCGAAGAAGCGTGGATTTCCCGGAGCCCGAAGGCCCGATGATCGACACGACATTGCCCCGGTTTACCGTGACGGAAATGTCCCGCAGCACCGTGCTTCCCGAAAATGCTTTCTCGATATTCCTGAGTTCCAGAACCGGCGTACCGGTATTATTTTCCATGGACATGTGAAACCTCCTACCGGTAATAATTCAGCCGCTTTTCCGCCCTGCCCATGACAAAGTCCACAAGTGCGTTGAAGGCAAAGTAGAAAAGTCCCGCGACCACAAAGGGCATAAAGCTTGTCTGCGAATTTGCGATCTGCTTTCCGATCGTAAACATTTCCTGATAGGAAACGGTAAACGCGATGGAAGTATCCTTGACAAGCGTCACGACTTCGTTCGTAATGCTGGGCATGATCCTTTTCACGACCTGCGGCAGAATGATCCGCATGAAGGTCTTGAACCTGCTGTAGCCGAGCACCTCAGCCGCTTCATACTGTCCCTTCGGAATGGACTCGATACCGCCCCGGTAGATCTCCGCAAAATAAGCCGCATAGTTGATGGCAAACGCGATGACGACCGGGATCAGTTTGTTCCTTGACACGCTGAAGCCGAACAGGTAGTAGGGGCCGTAGGTTACGGCAAGAAGCTGGAGCATGAGCGGCGTGCCCCGAAGCACCGAGATAATCCCCCGCGTAATGCCGGACAGGAAACGGTTTTTGCTCATGCGCATGAGCGCCACCAGCATACCAAGCGGCAGGGAGAAAAGAAGCGTTAAAAAGAAGATGGCGCAGGTCTTTGAAAGACCTTCGCTCATCTTCAGAACCATGGATAAGAAGGACATAAATACCTCTAAAACTTACTTGTTCAGGAAGATCAGATTATCAACGATGTCGGGATATTTGTCCGCAATCTTCTTGTAAGTGCCGTTTTTCACCAGCTTCTGTACGGCGTCGTCAACCTGTTTGCAGAGATCCTTGTCTCCGGAACGGAACGCGATGCCGTACTGTTCGGCGCCGAGTTCCTCGTTGATGATGGTATAGCCGGCATTTTCCTTCGTGTAGCTGAGCGCAACCGGAAGGTCGACAAATACCGCGTCGACCGCGCCGCCTGCAAGCTCCGTAAAGCATTTCAGGAAGCTGTCGCAGGTAACGATATTGCCGAAGGTGGCTGCCAGATCCGAAAGGTCTTCATTCAGAAGCGCTTCTCCCGAGGTTCCGAGCTGAACCGCCACATCTTTTCCCGCAAGGTCGGAAGAAGAGGCAATGCCGCTGTCGTCCTTCACTAAAAGTACCTGGGTATTGTAGAAATAGGGTTCGGAAATGACATATCCGGCTTCCTTCATGGAATCCAGGATCGTCATACCGGACCAGACACAGTCACACTCATTCGCGTCAAGCTGCATAAGCTTCTGATCCCAGTTGACGCTGAAAACTTCAAGCTCCCAGCCGAGTTCGTCGCAGACAGCCTTGCAGACTTCCACGTCGAAACCGGTATAGGCGCCGTTGTCGTCCATATAGCTGAAAGGCGGATATTCCGGGTCGATTCCCATGATGAATTTCTTCCCGCTGCCCTTCTTTTGTGCACTGCAGGCACCGAGCGAAAGAACCATGATAAGCGTGAGCATAAGACAGGTGATTTTTTTCAGGTTCATTGTGTTTTTCCTCCGTTTTTCATAATATCCGTGCCGTCCGGCGCACCCAAAAACGCGGCGCATTTCGGATGATCAACACCTGACAGGCGCGGAACACTTTGCTATGATAGCACTTTAGCGCGATAAAGTAAAGAGGAAATTTTATTTTTTGAAAAGGGGGATGCCGCACTGCCGCATCCCCCTCCCGGAAATCCTCATCTGTTCGTTCGATTCATTGCAAAAGCTCGCTGACCCGATAGGCTCGTGAGAATGCTTTCCTGCCCTGCTGATCGACAAGCGTCACACGCACAAAGGGAATGCTGTCCGTACTGTATTCAAGTGTATCGGAAATATACGCCGAAAGGTCAAACTCGAAGAATCCGCTCTTCCACTCCGGCGCGCGGTGCAGGACTTCTGCATAGCGCCGCTCGGTTGAAAGATACACAGAGACCGCATCCTTCGACAGCACAAGCAGCCTCATCCGATCCGGATCGTAACAGATATCCGTAATCTCCGGTCCGAAGGAGGCATACACTTCTTTTCTCTTCAGGCTGTCAAATACACTTCCGTAATTTAGCGCATCCGACTTTACCATGATCCATCCGCCGCAGTAATTGCGCATGCTGTGTCCGTCGTCAGTCGAAAGCGGCGCCGGGAACTGCCCGAGAGATAAAAAATCCGAGAACACATGGTCATTGTGGTCTAAAAGAAACCCTTCCGTCACGCAGCTGGAATTGGACACCTCAATAAAATCCACATCCTTCATTCTGCAATAGTCCGGGTAGCGCTGCAGCGACCATGCCGGGTGGCAGTAAACCGTGAGAAAGCCCATCTTATGCGCCTCGCGGATCATTTGATTCACCGATCTGATCGAATAATCATGCGGCGCATCGCCCTGAAAATACGGCTGGATATGCTTCCTCGCATCACCCCAGACATAGTCCGGGTTTGCATAAGGATAGCATTCCGGGTCTTCACATGGGGCGATCAGAAGCATATGGTAGGTTTTCCAGAAGGAATACGGCCGGTCCCGGTCAACTGCATTGAAATCGTATTCCGTTCCTGTCAGCGCAAGAAAATGCTCATCCGAAAGCTCCGCGTGCGGCACAATGACGTTGTGGTCGGTGAAGGCCACGATATCATAGCCGCCTGCCTGATAGATCCGCTTAATCTCTTCCGGTGTGTCCGAGCCGTCCGAGAAAGTCGTATGGTTGTGGAGATTTGCCTTGTAGAATCTGCCTGTTTCCTGAAATAAACTGCGGTACATTATCCTTCTCCTGTTTCTTCCTCGATCGCCGCTTTCTCTGCATTAACGCTGCGGTAGAATTCCGCCGGGAACTTCTCCTGCCGGTCAAAGGTATAGACCCCGTTCTGTTCCTGCTCGACGTCTGTAAGCTGCGTATAGCAGAAACCCATGATCTTCGGATTCCGAAGCAATGTCTCTGTCAGGGCTTTGTAACGCGCCTGATACTCTTCCGGGCTCTTCGGCGCATTTCCGTAGCCCCAGGCTTCTTTGGATTCGGGCGCCGGGGACCAGCGGATGCCGCCATATTCGCTGACAAACAGCGGCTGGCCTTTTTCGTAGGTCTGGCGGTTCATGCACTGTTCGATGATCCGGTCCTCCGGGACAAGCCCCGCAAAATGCGATTTGAATTTCTCCGGGTCCTGCTCATAGTCGTGGACGTCGAAAATGTCCGTCTTCACATGATAGTTGCCGCTCGTATCGATCACGGGCCGCGTCGGATCGGCGGCCTTCGTCACATCATAGATCAGGGCAATAAAGGGATCATACTGTCTCCTGCCGCCGACATCCCAGGTTTCATTGAAGGGACACCAGCCGATGACGGACGGATGGTTGAAGTCCCGCCGCACTTCTGAGAGCCACTCCGGAAGGAAGCTGTACACGGCTTCCGGCCGCGTGTGGTCAAGCCCCCAGTTCCCGTACTCGCCCCAGACAAGGTAACCAGCCCTGTCTGCGTGGTACAGGAAGCGTTCCTCAAAGGTCTTCTGGTGAAGCCTCGCGCCGTTGAAGCCGCAGGCCATTGAAAGCGCGATATCCTGCGCCAAATCCCGGTCAGAAGGCGCCGTATATACCCCGTCCGGATAAAATCCCTGATCGAGGACCAGACGCTGGAAAACGGCCTTTTCGTTCAAAAGAAAG
>CADCPV010000151.1 GCA_902803345.1 uncultured Eubacteriales bacterium
GCCAATATGATGGATGGCGGAAAGAAGACGATCCAGGTCGTTCTGGAGACCGGAGAGGGAGAGCGGAGACTGACGCAGGAAGTGAACGTCCCTTTCGGACTGGTTCCTAAAGAAACAGAACTTATAACGGAAAAGATTACGGAAGCCGTCACAGAAGAAATTACGGAAGAAGTAACGGAATTAATCACAGAAGCAGTACCGCTTGCTGCTGTGCTGGAAACTGAAGAGACGATTATTGTCCAGGAGGATCCGGAGCATACGATACCGCCCACAGTACTCATCGGGATTATCGCTCTTGCGGCAGTCGTGCTGCTTGTGCTGATAACTATGCTTGTAAAGAAAAAGAACAATCGTGTAGATCCCGGAGATATCCTGGGCGGTCTGGATTCAGCAGCAGGGCCGGAAAGCGGCAGGGAAAAACCGAATGATGATTCGGCGACCCAGCTGCAGGGAATCGGCGGAAGCGATAATGGTACGGTGCTCATCTTCCCGAACGGCAATGATGGAAAAGCGGGTGCCCCGTCGCTTGTACTGACCGATGTAAACGACAGTTCAGTCAGCTTTACAGCAGTGTGCAGCAGAGACATCCTGATCGGAAGAAAAGCAGAATGCACTATCTCGCTGGCCGGCGATAAGGGGATTTCAAGGAGACACTGCATAGTGCGAAATGATAATGGGACACTGAAGGTCAGTGACTGCCAGTCGGCGAACGGGACTTTTGTGAATGATATCCCTGTAAAGGAAGAAAGAATCCTTTCAGAAGGGGATATTCTGAAACTGGGCGATCGCGGATTCAGGGTACATATTTTTTAAGACCTTGAAAAGTACTGTTCGGGCAGCGCAGCCATCATAAGCTATAGAGGCCTTTGCGGGCAGAGCAGACAGAGGAGAACGAGGATCATGAAAAAATGTCCCGGATGTATGAGTGAATACGGGGATGAGAAAACGGTATGCCCGTTCTGCGGCTGGTCTGACGAGAAGATGTACGGACAGCAGAAATCCTTTCCTGAAGCCCTGCAGCCTGGCATGGCATTGGGAAATCGTTATCTCGTAGGGCAGGTGATACGGCAGGATGCTTTTTCTATTCTCTATGTAGGCTGGGATGAACTGCTCAGAAACAAAGTATGCATTGAGGAATTTTTCCCTTCCGATCTGGTTTACAGGAAATATCCGGAGACTGCCGGCAGCAGCGGCAGCATCCGGGTTCCTGCAGGACTGCGGAAGGAAGAAGATGCTGATTTATTCGAAAAAGGGAAAGCAGCATTTATCCGGGAAAGCTCATATCTGCATACGCTTCAGAGAATTCCGGAACTTGTCCAGATTTACAGAGTGCTTTGTGAGAATGATACTTTATACCGTGTAATGGAATATCTTGAAGGGGACAGGCTCAGCAAAGAACTTGAGAAAGATATAACGCGCAACAGTGTTTTTGACAGAGAGTTCTTGTTAATTCTTCTTAACGCACTGCTTTCACTCCATAAGGAAGGCGTTGGACATATGAATCTTACTCCGGAGAACATTATTCTGGTGGGAGGAGATATCCGTTACAAAATGGTTAAGCTGATCAGCTTTGGTATGGCACGCGCGCAGCTGCATATTCTGATGGGCGGGAAGTCTGGCCTGTACAGAGAGAAAAAGGAAGCCGTATATCTTGCTCCGGAACTGGTGAAGGGAGAAAAGACCAGTCCGGAGTTGGCGGACGCATACTCTTACGGTGCGATATGCAGAAGATTTCCCGGATGTTCGGAAGGAATATCAGAGCTTATGGCGGGGAAAGCGGAAGAGAGGAAGCTTCTGGAAGAACTTGACAGAGAGAACAGGGAGGACGGTATATGAATCTTACAACATGTCCGAAGGGTCATCATTATAATGCGGATTTTTTTCAGATCTGTCCTTTTTGTGAAGATAAACAAGGCGGGGATTCCATTCCTGCAGGCGGAGCAGCCTGGATGCAGTCGGCGGCGGATCTGCCGCTGCAGCCGGAACCCGGGATAAAAGGTTATGCCGGCGGGATGCCGACTGCTCCGGTACAGCCCGAAAGGTTTCAGTCTGAGCAGGCCGGGACAGGCTCCTTGCAGAGAGTTCCGGCACAGCAGAGTGCTGCAGTCTCGTCCGGAACCGTGCAGACAGGTCCGATGCAATATAATCCGGACGTTCATAATATGGGGATCGGTTCCTCTCTGCAGACAGCATCCGGAGACAGGCGGGAAGCAGGGTACATGGTAACGGGATGGCTGGTGTGTGTTGCCGGTCCGGACCGGGGAAAATGTTACGAAGTCCATTATGGTGAGAATACGATCGGGCGCGGAAAGGCTATGGACATCGTCTTATCTGATCCGGCTGTTTCGCGTGACAGGCAGGTAATTCTTGTATATGACGAGAGGGAAAACCGGATGATTGCCCGTATGGGTAAGGCGAAGAGCCTCTGCTACGTTGACAATGAACCGGTTATTATGGACAGGGTTCTTAAGGACCGGTCAAAACTGCAGACAGGACGAAGCATATTGCTTTTCGTGGCTTTATGCAGGGAGGACTTCAGCTGGAATATGCTGCCGTAAATCTGTATATAAATGCGGATGACCCGGTGGCCGGGAAATGATAATGACAGAGCCTTTCGAGAGCAGGGGCATATTTCTCCTGTTCTCGAAAGACTCTGTAAATGTGTTTATTGCGGGAGCGGATGGGGAGATGCAGTTTCTCCTGTCTGGCAGCTTCGCGTTATGGAGCGTGATGATCGGAATAAAAAGAGAGGGATCTTTATGGGGCAGTTGTCAGCGGGAATCTGCAGCATTATAGGTGATCGCAAAAGTCAGCAGGATGCCGGAACCGTCGAGCAGAAAGAGGATGGAACGCTCCTGGCTGTGATGTGCGACGGTATGGGAGGAACGCAGGATGGAGGACGGGCATCTAAACTGGCGGTGGAAAGAATGCGGCAGGCTTTTTATCAGTCTCCGCCCTCTTCTGAAAATGAGGTCTCTGAATGGCTGAAGACAAGATTTATCCAGGCAGACCAGGAAATCTGGAGTATGACTGACAGCGCCGGAAACAGCATTGCGAGTGGGTCAACAGTGACGGCAGTGTACATTTTAGAAAACAATTTTTTCTGGGGTTCTGTAGGAGACAGCAGAATATATTATTTTTCAGCAGCAGGGAGGAGTGACAGGACAGGGAGAAATGATTATGAAGAATATGAGATTCCACGAGCATATCAGTCACAGATTATTACAAGAAGTCATAACTATGCGCTTCAGCTGGATGCGCTTTACCGGAATGGACGAATCAGTCAGAAAGAGCTTGACAGTGAAAAATCAAAAGGGAGAGCTCTGATCAGTTATCTGGGGATCGGTGGTCTGCCTATTGTGGATGTGGCACCGCTTCCCCGTGTGATGCAGCCGGATGATATTGTACTCCTCTGCAGCGATGGCCTTTACAGGGTACTGGAAGAGAGACAGATCATGGCGATCATTGCGGAAAGCGGAGGAGATATGAAACTGGCAGTCAATCGTCTCTGCTATACTGCCAGGAGGCTTGGGAGGGGCAGGCTCGATAATACAACCGCAGTCGCTGTACGGTACATTGCCTGAATGGCTCATGCTTAATGAAAGGCGTACTCTGAGAAGGATTCCACAGGAAGGTAGGCGTAATGAGGAAGAACATAAGCAACTGGTTTGATGTTCATGCGAATCCTGATGATTCGTCAGAGCCGGAAAGAAGTTCTGCTGCCGGCAAGGATGCCCGGGGGTATAAGCCGGAAGAGAATCAGACGGATGAGTTTGAGAGAACGGTAAGAGCACCCCGCTATGAGGCC
>CADCPV010000152.1 GCA_902803345.1 uncultured Eubacteriales bacterium
AGGGGTCTGATGGAGCAGACTCTTCACGTGCCCGTCAGGGTGCGGGAAAGAGGCTGCGCTGTCAGATCCCTCGTAGAAAATCGAAATCCGGAGCTTTAGCCCGGGAAGCGGATATCTGCCTGACAGAAAGCCGCGTCCGGGTCGGGACCACCTACAGCCCCTGCGTCCGGGTCTGCCCTCCTCAAAGCCGCGTCCGAGTCGAAAGCCCCTGCGTCCGGGAGGCCGGGTGGCGGAGAGGCGGCGGAGGGGCGCGGCGAGATTTAGCAGTTGAAAAAAAGGCTGAAAGGTGGTACAATACATACTAAGTATGCACAGGAGGTCCGTATGAGCTTCATAACCAAAATCTTCGGAACCCACAGCGAGAACGAAATCAAGCGGCTCCGCCCGATATTACAGAAAATCAATGATCTGAGGCCGGCCATGATGGCCTGCACGGATGAGGAGCTTCGGGCGAAGACGGACGAATATAAAAAGCGTTACCAGAATGGCGAGACCCTCGATGATCTGCTGCCGGAGGCTTATGCCACCATGCGGGAAGCAACGAGGCGCTGCATCAACCAGGAGCATTTTGACGTACAGGTACTGGGCGGAATAGTGCTGCATCAGGGCCGGATCGCCGAAATGAAAACCGGTGAAGGAAAGACGCAGACCGCGCTCCTGCCGGCTTACCTGAACGCACTGACCGGAAAAGGTGTGCACGTCGTCACCGTCAATGATTATCTGGCAGCGCGTGATGCGGAATGGATGGGCCAGATGCACCGCTTCCTGGGACTGACGGTCGGCTGTGTCTTAAACGGCATGAAGTCCGAAGAACGGCAGGAAGCCTATAATTGTGATGTGACCTATGTCACGAATAATGAGCTCGGTTTTGACTACCTCCGCGACAACATGGTCATCTATGCGAAGCAGCTTGTTCTTCGGGGCCTTTCTTATGCGATTATCGACGAAGTGGACTCGATCCTGATCGACGAAGCGCGGACGCCGCTGATCATTTCCGGCCAGTCCGGGAAGTCGACACAGCTCTATGAAGTCTGCGACAATCTGGCAAAGCGCCTCCGGCGCGGCGAAAACATGACGGACCTTTCCAAGATGGACATCATCATGGGTGAAGGCCAGAAGGAATCCGGCGACTTCCAGGTCAATGAAAAGGACAAGGTCGTCAACCTGACTGCAGAGGGTATCAAGAAAGTCGAGGAGTATTTCCACATCGAGAACCTCGCGGACCCGGAAAACCTGGAAATCCAGCACAACATGACCCTTGCGCTCCGCGCGAACTATATTATGCACCGCGACATCGACTATGTTGTCAAGGACGATGAAGTGCTGATTGTCGATGAATTTACCGGCCGTATCATGCCGGGCCGGCGGTATTCGGACGGCCTGCATCAGGCGATTGAAGCAAAGGAGCATGTGAAAGTCAACCGCGAGTCCAAAACCCTTGCAACGATCACCTTCCAGAACTTCTTCAACAAATACGACAAGAAGGCCGGCATGACCGGTACGGCACTCACAGAAGAGCGCGAATTCCGCAACATCTACGGCATGGACGTCATCGAGATTCCGACGAACGTCCCGGTACAGCGTATCGACCAGGAAGATGCGGTTTACAAGACCAAAAAGGAAAAATACGCGGCAGTCGTCGAGGCAGTCAAGGAGTCCTACGCGACGGGCCAGCCGGTTCTTGTCGGTACGATTTCGATCGAGGTTTCTGAGCTTCTGTCGGGGCTTTTGAAGCGCCACGGCATCCCGCATAATGTACTGAATGCGAAGTTCCATGAGATGGAAGCGGAGATCGTCGCGCATGCCGGCGAATACAAGGCCGTTACGATTGCGACGAACATGGCCGGCCGTGGTACTGATATCAAGCTCGATCCCGAAGCAAAAGCGGCAGGCGGCTTGAAAATCATCGGTACTGAGCGCCATGAAGCCCGCCGTATCGACAACCAGCTGCGCGGACGTTCCGGACGTCAGGGCGATCCGGGTGAGTCCCGCTTCTACATTTCGCTCGAGGACGACCTGATGCGGCTCTTCGGTTCCGAAAGGATCCTGTCGATGTTCAATGCGCTCGGCGTGGAGGAAGGCCAGCAGATCGAGCACCGGATGCTTTCCGGCGCGATCGAAAAGGCCCAGAAGCGGATAGAAGGCAACAACTACTCGATCCGTGAAAACCTGCTGAAATTCGATGAAGTCATCAACGAACAGCGCGAGATCATTTACAAAGAGCGCCGCCAGGTTCTGGACGGCGAGAACATGCGCGACGTCATCATGAAGATGGTGACGGATATCTGCGACAATACAGTCGACATGTTTGTGCCGGATGACCAGGCACCCGAAGAATGGGATCTTACGGAGCTGAACCAGACCCTTCTGTCGGTGATTCCGATGGCGCCGCTCACCGTTCCGGAGAACGCACACGGACGCCAGGGCAAGAACGCGCTGAAGCATCTTGTAAAGGAAAACGCGGTCAAGCTTTACGAGCAGAAAGAAGCCGAATTTGCCGATATCGAGCAGATGAGAGAATTGGAGCGCGTCGTGCTCTTAAAGACCATCGACCGGCACTGGATGGACCATATCGACGACATGGACCAGCTGAGACAGGGCATCGGGCTTGTGGCCTACGGCAACAAGGACCCGCTGACTGAGTACAAGATGGCTGGATTTGACATGTTCAACGGCATGATGGCCGGGATCCGAGAAGGTACGGTACGCGCGATTTACCACGCGCGCGTCGAGCGGCCCGAGGAGCGTGAACAGGTTGCGAAGATTACCGGTACCAACAAGGACGATTCGAAGGCAAAGGCTCCCAAAAAGCGTGCCGGCGCCAAGATTTATCCGAATGATCCCTGTCCCTGCGGATCCGGCAAGAAATACAAGAACTGCCACGGAAGGCCCGGAGCACCGGCGCTTTCCTGAGAAGCCCGAAGAGACAAAAGGTCTCTTCATAAAACCAGATTTAAGGAACAGACTATGGTAGAATACGATCAGTTCAAATATACACTTTCGCAGTACGAAACGCCGCTTCAGGAGCTTCGTTCCGCGCTGGCGCTGGACCAGAAAAAGGAACAGATTTCCGAGCTTTCCATGTATATGGAGGACCCGAATTTCTGGAACGACGCGGAAAAATCGGCGGAGATTACGAAAAAACTCAAAAACCTCCAGGATACCGTCAAGGAATTCGATGAGATCGAAAAACTCTATGACGATATGAATTCGATCATCGAGATTGCGGAGGAAATGGAGGACGGGTCTCTTGTTGACGATGTACAGGCGGACATGGACAGCTTCAAGGAGAAATTCGAGGAGCTTCGCGTCACGACCCTTCTGTCGGACGAATTCGACCACAATGACGCCATCCTGCGTTTGAATGCTGGTGCGGGCGGAACCGAGGCCTGCGACTGGGCGGGCATGCTGTACCGCATGTATACGCGCTGGGCGGAGAAAAAGGGCTATTCGATCGAAGTGCTGGACTACCTGGACGGTGACGAAGCGGGCATCAAGTCCGTGACGATCCAGATCTCCGGCGAGAATGCCTACGGGTACTTACGATCCGAGCACGGGATTCACCGGCTCGTCCGGATTTCTCCTTTCAACGCAGTCGGAAAGCGCATGACAAGCTTTGTTTCCTGCGATATCATGCCGGTAATCGAGCAGAGCCTCGATGTGGACATCAAGGATGACGATCTCAAGATCGACGTATACCGTTCCTCCGGCGCGGGCGGCCAGCACATCAACAAGACCTCATCCGCTGTCCGGATTACCCATATCCCGACCGGCATTGTCGTTGCCTGCCAGAATGAGCGTTCGCATTTCCAGAATCTCGACAAGGCGATGGAGATGCTGCGCGCGAAGCTGTATCTTCTCAAAAAACAGGAGAATGAAAACCAGCTTTCGGATATTCGCGGAGAAGTCAAGGACAACGGCTGGGGCTCCCAGATCCGCTCCTATGTCTTCCAGCCCTATACAATGGTCAAGGACCTTCGGACCCAGGCGGAAACCGGCAACGTGCAGGCTGTGATGGACGGCGGGCTGGATCTGTTTATGAATGCCTATCTGAAGTGGATTCACACGGACAGAAAAGCAAACGAGTAAGCGCCGGGAGAGCAGAGTTATGAAAGCGGATGTGAAACTCGACAAGACGGATCTGTTCCGTTTCATGTTCTATCACATGTATATGCGGCCTGTCGGGCTTGTGTACCTTTTGGTCGGACTGGTGTCCCTCGCAGGTGGTATTTATTTCATCGTAAACGGCAATAACAGCGGAATCTTTCTCGTTGTGATCTCCGCAGTATATTTTATCCTGCAGCCGCTTTTTCTGTATTTCAAGGCGGTTCAGCAGTCCAAACAGGAGGAGATGCAGCGGAATACCGTCTATGTCCTCGACAGCGTCGGCCTGCACGCCTATCAGGGCGCGGATTCCAGTACGCTACCCTGGGACAAGGTATATAAGGCGGTGATCTTTTCGGGCGAACTGATCATTTATCTGACAGACGTCCGCGCCAACGTGATCCCGCTTGACCGCTTCCTTGATAAGGACGAAACTATTGCCTACCTGCAGGAAATGATCCCGAAGAAGAAGAGAAGAGGCTTTTGAATTCATGACTGAAATCATTGAAACCCGTTCTCCGGAAGAAACGGAGGCTCTCGGCAGAAGACTTGCCGAAACCGCTTCTCCCGGAGACATTATCTGTCTGAACGGCGAACTCGGCGTTGGAAAAACCGTCTTTGTAAAAGGCTTTTCAAAAGGCCTCGGCATTACGGAGCCCGTTGTTTCGCCGACTTTTACCATCCTGCAGGAGTATCACGAAGGACGCCTTCCGATGTATCATTTCGATGTGTACCGGATTGAAGATCCGTCGGAAATGGAAGAGGTCGGCATCGACGAGTACTTTTACGGGGACGGCATCTGCCTGATCGAATGGGCCGGCCTGATCGCGGAAATGATTCCGCGCGGGGCACTCCGGATTCAGATTGAAAAGGAACCGGAAAAGGGCGACGACTACCGCCGGATTACGCTGTACCGGCCGGAGCAACAGGAAGAACGGCTCCGCATGAACCGCTGAAGGGAGGAAGATTCTCATGCTGATACTCGGAATTGAGAGCGCTTCTCTGACCGCCTCCGCAGCGCTTCTTTCGGACGATACGGTGATTGCGGAATATACGACGAATTTTAAGAAAACACACTCGGAAACCCTGCTTCCGATGATTGATGCAATCTTTCAGATGACGGGAAAGGACGCATCGGAACTGACGGCGATCGCGGTGTCGCAGGGACCGGGTTCTTTTACGGGCCTTCGGATCGGGGCTTCGCTTGCAAAAGGGCTTGCTTTCCCCAAGGATCTCCCGATCATTCCCGTGCCGACAATCGATGCGATTGCCTACGGCGCCTTCGGAACGGATGCCGTGCTCTGTCCTTTGATGGATGCGCGGCGGATGGAAGTCTACAGCGGACTTTACAGTTTTGACGGGGACCGCTTTATCGTACATGAATCGGCCTGTGCGCGTCCTCTCTTAGAGCAGATCAGAGCTGCGGAAGCGCTTTCGGAAGAACTCAGAAAACCCGTCTTGTATCTCGGCGACGGACTCCCGGTGTTTATTGAAGAGATCCGTGCACAGATGTCACGGCCGTCGCTGTTCGCGCCGCCGCATACGCGCTGCCAGCGCGCAGGCTCGGTAGCTGTACTCGGGGCGAAGATGCTTGCAGAAGGGATCTCCGAGTCCTGCCTCACGTTTCAGCCGCTGTACTTAAGAAAATCCCAGGCCGAACAGGAACGGGAGAGGAAAGG
>CADCPV010000153.1 GCA_902803345.1 uncultured Eubacteriales bacterium
AGCAGGTAAATGACCGGGAACTTCGCTTTCAGCTTATGCGAAGGATTTTCGCCCATCATTTCCTGAAACACCATGCTCGGAAGCACAACGGTAATATCGACCGCGCGGCGCAGCTTGTGAGAGAGAAAATTGACTGTCAGTTTTGCCATAAATTGTTCCTCCGTGTCAGTTTTTCTGCCTTCATCATACTTCAGGGCAGGGCATTTTGCAAGCGCGTTTTTCTTTTCCCTGCGTGCGGAAAGTGCTTGCTTTTTCGCGGTATCGATAGTATAATGTTTCCAAAGGGTGTTATTCAATAATCAAACATCTAACTATCTATCAGGAGGAATATTCCAATGGCTGTAAAAGTTGCGATTAATGGTTTCGGTCGTATCGGACGTCTGGCTTTCAGACAGATGTTCAACGCGGAAGGTTATGAAATCGTTGCAATCAACGATCTCACCAAGCCCTCCATGCTTGCTCATCTTTTAAAGTATGATACCGCTCAGGGCGGATACTGCGGAAAGATCGGTGAGAATCTTCACACCGTTTCGGCTGACGACGAAGCCAACACCATCACTGTTGATGGCAAGACCCTTAAGATCTATGCAGAAGCCAATGCTGCGAACTGCCCGTGGGGCGAGCTCGGCGTTGACGTTGTCTTAGAGTGCACCGGTTTCTATACCTCCAAGGCGAAATCCCAGGCTCATATCGACGCAGGCGCCAAGAAGGTTGTTATCTCCGCTCCGGCCGGCAACGACCTTCCCACCATCGTATTCAGCGTAAACGAGAATACCCTGACCCCCGAAGACACCATCGTTTCGGCAGCTTCCTGCACCACGAACTGCCTGGCTCCGATGGCTAAGGCCCTCAATGACTACGCTCCGATCCAGAGCGGCATCATGAGCACGATTCACGCTTACACCGGCGACCAGATGATTCTGGACGGCCCGCATCGTAAGGGTGACCTCCGCCGTGCACGTGCAGGCGCTGCGAACATCGTTCCGAACAGCACCGGCGCTGCAAAGGCAATCGGCCTTGTTATTCCGGAACTGAACGGCAAGCTCATCGGCTCCGCTCAGCGTGTTCCGGTTCCGACCGGCTCCACCACGATCCTGACCGCTGTTGTCAAGGGCGCTGATGTGACGAAGGAAGGCATCAATGCTGCAATGAAGGCTGCTGCTTCTGAGTCTTACGGCTACTGCGAAGATCCGATCGTTTCTTCTGACGTTATCGGCATGAAGTTCGGTTCCCTCTTCGACGCTACCCAGACCATGGTTGCGAAGATTGCTGACGATCTGTATGAAGTTCAGGTTGTTTCGTGGTACGACAATGAGAACTCCTACACCAGCCAGATGGTAAGAACAATTAAGTTCTTTGCGGAGTTAGGCTGATTAAAGCCTGAACAGGTTTAAAACCCATTGAGGGTCCGGTCCGTCTGGACCGGACCCTCTTTCAGATTATAAACGATAAGGAGATAAGACAGATGTTAAACAAGAAAACCGTTGAGGATCTGAAGGATCTGAATGGCAAGCGGGTCCTTGTGCGCTGTGATTTCAACGTTCCGCTGAAGAACGGTGTCATCACCGATGAAACCCGTATCGTAGCAGCGCTTCCGACTATTAAGAAGCTCATTGACGAAGGCGCAAAGGTCATTCTCTGCTCCCACCTCGGGAAGGTTAAGGACGGCCCGAATGAGAAGGAATCTCTCGGCCCGGTCGCAGTCCGTCTCTCGGAGAAGCTCGGCAAGGAAGTCGTTTTTGTCGGCGATTACAATGTAACCGGCGAAGCAGCGACCGCAGCGGTTGCAGCGATGCAGCCCGGCGATGTTGTCCTCCTTCAGAATACCCGTTTCCGCGGCAAGGAAGAGACCAAGAACGGCGAAGAGTTCTCTAAGGAACTTGCTGACCTTGCGGACGACTATGTATGCGACGCGTTCGGCTCCTCTCACCGCGCACATGCCTCTGTCGAAGGCGTTACCAAGTTCATCACCGAGAAGGGCGGCACCAATGCGGTTGGTTACCTGATGCAGAAGGAAATCGACTTTTTGGGCAATGCAGTTGAGAATCCGGTTCGTCCCTTTGTTGCGATCCTCGGCGGCGCCAAGGTTGCGGACAAGCTGAACGTCATCAACAACCTGCTGGAGAAGTGCGACACCCTGATCATCGGCGGCGGCATGGCCTACACCTTCCTCAAGGCAAAGGGCTACGAGGTCGGCAAGTCTCTTCTGGACGAAGAGAAGATCGAGTACTGCGGCGACATGATCAAGAAAGCGGAAGAGCTTGGCAAGAAACTGCTGCTCCCTGTAGACACCGTGATTACCGATCATTTCCCGGATCCGATCGACGGCGAGATCGACATCGAAGTCGTTGACGCGGACAAGATTCCGGCTGACAAGATGGGCATGGATATCGGCCCGAAGACCCAGGAGCTTTACGCAGAGGCTGTGAAATCCGCGAAGACCGTTGTCTGGAACGGACCGATGGGTGTTTTCGAGAACCCGATCCTTGCAAAGGGCACGATCGCTGTAGCAGCTGCGCTTGCAGAGACCGACGCAACCACCATCATCGGCGGCGGCGATTCGGCGGCGGCTGTCAACCAGCTCGGTTTTGCCGACAAGATGAGCCACATTTCGACGGGCGGCGGCGCTTCCCTTGAATTTTTGGAGGGCAAGGAGCTTCCGGGCGTTGTGGCAGCAGATGACAAGTAAGGAGATTGTTTATGCGTAAGAAAATCGTAGCGGGCAACTGGAAAATGAATATGACCCCTTCGGAGGCAGTTGCTCTTTGTGAAACCCTGAAGCCTCTCGTTGCGGATTCCGCAAACGATGTTGTGTACTGTGTACCGGCGATCGATATCGTTCCGGTTGTCAAGGCAGTTGCGGGAACCAATGTAGCGGTCGGCGCTGAGAACCTTTATTTTGAGGACAAGGGCGCATACACCGGCGAGATTTCGGCGGATATGATCCTGGATGCCGGCGCGAAGTACGTCATCATCGGCCATTCGGAGCGCCGTGACTACTTCAAGGAGACCGACGAGATCATCAACAAAAAGGTCCTGAAGGCGCTGGAAAAAGGCCTGATCCCGATCGTCTGCTGCGGCGAGTCTCTGACACAGCGCCAGCAGGGCATCACGATCGACTGGGTCCGCATGCAGATCAAGATTGCGTTCCAGAACGTATCCGCTGATCAGGCGAAGGGCATTGTCATTGCCTATGAGCCGATCTGGGCGATCGGAACCGGCGTGACCGCGACGACCGAGCAGGCACAGGAAGTCTGCAAGGCCATCCGTGACGTGATCGCGGAGATCTACGACACCGACACCGCAGAAGCCATCCGTATCCAGTACGGCGGCTCCGTCAACGCCAAGAATGCGGCAGAGCTTTTCGCTCAGCCCGATATCGACGGCGGCCTTGTCGGCGGCGCTTCCCTGAAGGCAGACTTCGGCGTAATCGCAACAGCGTAAGCAACAAATTCACAGGAATAACCGAAGCCGGCTGGAAACAGCCGGCTTCGTGAATACGGGAGGGGAGAGTATGCGAATCAATTCAGGGCTTTTTGACGGTCACATTCACACACACGGCGGCTGCGGCGTCGACAACTATCTGAGAAACATCCGCGACAGCCTGAGTGCGGGCGGCCTGGACGGAGAGAATCTTTTAGCGGTACGGATCGCCAGTTCTGCCTGTACGGCGGACACCGAAGCGCTTCTTGCGAAGGCGCTGATGCCGGACCGGCTGACGGTTTACTGTAATCCGACCTTCCAGATCGAGGGTTTTGACACCACACCCGAAGGCGTGGCGGCGCAGGTGCAGGATTTCATCGACGCAGGCGCGGATGGGGTGAAGCTTGCAGACGGAAACGCGGGCGACGGCGTGCCGCTTGATTCGGAAGTCTTTGACCCGATGTTCAGCCTGATGGAGAAAACCGGCTTTCCCCTTCTGTATCACGTCGGCTATACGGTGCGAATCCCGGAGCGGCGGACTTTCCAGAAAAACCGCTATCCGGTCGCGAACTTCCCGGCGGTCCTGTATCATCCGGGCGGACGTGACGA
>CADCPV010000154.1 GCA_902803345.1 uncultured Eubacteriales bacterium
ATCCATAACCAACCACCCATAGAAGGGCCGTCCTATAGTATAACAAGCAGGGAAAATGTACTGCATTTTCCCCGGTGAACCGCTCATACGATTCGATCTCAGGTGACGTCCCGTCCCCTGAAACCCCTGGGAGAAGTCCTGAAACCGGTACATAAAAGCCGATGTTGACAAATACACCCAATGGGTGTATTATATCGACGAGGTGATAATTATGAACATACGGGAAATGAGAACACAGCTTGGCGATACGCAGAGCGAGTTTGCTGCGAGATACAATATCCCTTTCCGCACTATCCAGAACTGGGAGAGCGGCATACGGAAGCCGCCGGAGTATATGATAGAGCTATTGGAACACCGTATTCTGGAGGATCTTGCCAACAGGAAGACTGTGGCCCTTCCGGCATACGACCCGCGAAAGCGTGACCTTCCGAAGAGAAGTGACTATATCGGATCACTTGCGTGGCTCAGGGCAGTCCGGGACTGTCTTGGGGAGGACATCGTTTTTGCGCTGGACCAGTCGCTGATGTGCCAGGGAAGTTTCGGCGGACACAGTGATGAGTATATTGTATGGGTTTACGGCGATGATTCCGTGACACGGTTTAACGGTGTGGTTGTCCTTGGAAATCAGATCAGTCATTACAGTGTAGAAGAAAAGAACGGGCTCAGATTTACGGATTTCAACAGGACGCTTTCAGACGCATTTGCAAATGAATCGATCCTGGATATGCAGGGCATTACAGAAGCGGTCAGCAGGTATTATTATACCAATGGCGAGAGTTTCAGCGGACTTTCGGTACCGCCTGAATATCAGGAGAGATTTGAAGTACTGGCAGATGAGGCCAGGGATTATTACAGTGAATGAGAAAGGAATCAGTATGTATATCACAGCAGAAGAGAAGCTGATGTATGAAGTGATGAAAGCCATATATGACAGCGGTATACCGATCAGCTTTAAGGGATCAATGGTTTTACGGGCATGCCTGATTGAAGCAGGATATATTGAAGACACAAGGCACACGGTTGATATCGATGCCAACTGGAACACTGATACACTGCCTTCAGCGGAGCAGATGACAGAATCGCTGCAAAGGGCAATCAGAGAAAGCGGTATTGATTTAAGCGTGAACATCTTCAGAATGTACGGCGAAGGGCGTTCGGCCGGCTTTGAGCTGACTGATAATGCTTCAGGAGAAGTACTTTTTACAATGGATGTAGATGTGAACCGACCGGTTCCGCCGACTCGGATTTATGAAGTCGAAGGCCTCCAGTTTCGGGGAGTATCGCCGATCCAGATAATAGCGGATAAAACTGCGGCGATTTCGACCGACACAGTGTTTCGAAGGATCAAGGACATAGTTGATCTTTACTATCTGTCTCAGGTCTTTTTATTTGAACGGACAGCTGTTCTTGAAACACTGGAAAACAGCGGAAGACAGATCGGGGATTTCAGTGGTTTTCTGAAAGGAACGGAAAAGCTGAAACATGCTTATGAGAAGTTTCGCTTCAGAGGAGGCGCGGATAAGCCATCCTTCGACGATGTATACTGTACGGTAAAGGCGTTTATCAAAGCCCTGCTCCCCAGGGAAAGGAACAGGGGATTTGAAAGATAAACCATTCAGCCGGAGAGTGATCTGAATACAAACGCAGATCAGGTTGAACCACATGAATAACAAAGGATACAGAGAGGCGTCGGATCAGTCCGGCGCTTCTCTGGTCAGAGAGGAGCGAATTATGAAAGACAAAGAGAAAAAACAGACGATCACGCTCCGCCTGAACCCGGCGGAGAAGGAACGGATCCGGCACAGGGCAAAGCGCTGCGGATTAAGTACAACTGAATATATGAAACAGAGAGCGCTTCAGTACGAACCGAACACGGTTCCTCCCGAAGCGCTTTGCCATTTACAGGAGGCGATCGGCGGGCTGCAGGATCTTTCGTCATCATCTGAGACGGATGTAAAGATCAATGCTGTCCTTGAAGAGATCATAAAAACCCTGATGCTTCCGGGAAAGGAGGGCGCGAAACCATGGCAGTCACAGGATTCTGGCCCGTGAAAGGGCAGCTGAAAAGCCTGATCGATTATGCGGATAACCCGGAGAAGACAACTGACCGGAAATATGTGGACAACGACCTGTATGCGGCACTTCGGTATGCAGCCAACGATGACAAGACCGACAGGACCATGTTTGTCGGCGGAATCAACTGCTCCGCTCAGTATGCATATGAGGAGATGATCGCGGTGCAGAAGCGCTTTGGCAATCACGGAAGCATCGTTGCCTATCATGGTATCCAGAGCTTTCGGGAAGGGGAAGTCACGCCGGAGGAGGCTTTTGAGATCGGAAAGGAAACGGCCCGGCGAATGTGGGGAGACCGGTACCAGGTGCTTGTCACGGTACATCTGAATACAGAGAATATCCACTGCCATTTCGTCGTGAACCCGGTTTCATTTATCGACGGCGCGAAGTTCCGGAACAAAATCGGAGACCATAAGGAACTCAGGAAAATCTCGGATGCAGTCTGTAGGGAGAGAGGGAAGTCAGTCCTTGAAAACAGCCAGTTTTACAGTAAAGAAAAGAAGAGCTACTGGGTACACAAAGAAGGCAGGAAAACACACCGGGACCAGCTGAAGGAGGACGTTGAATACTGTCTTCGTTATTCTTATAGCTATGAGGGCTTTGAAAAGCAGCTTCATGGACTGGGGTATGAGATCGACCCGGTCCGTTTCTCCGTAAAGGCGAAAGGCTGGGAACGGGCAGTCAGGCTGGAGA
>CADCPV010000155.1 GCA_902803345.1 uncultured Eubacteriales bacterium
CAGTGCGTGATCTGCTCATGTTCCGCCACCGCAATTGCCGCAAGGGCATTCCAGACATTGTAATCGCCCGGCAGATTGATCCAGAAGCTGTCCGTGAGCTTTCCGCCCACATGGAATGCGATGCCCGGGATATCCTGTTCCTCGTCAAAAGTTTTTTCAATCTGCTCCGCATGGAAATCAAACGACGGATCCCCGCCGAAACGCTCCACCGGAACCGTCACATACTGCATCACCCGTTCATAATACGGGTCATCTCCGTGGATCAGCGCGTGCTTCGAATGGTTCAGCACCTGCGCCTTGCAGTACATATAGTCTTCAAAACTCTCATGCTCATTCGGGCCGATATGGTCGCCCTCCTGAATATTCATCAGAATTCCGTAGTCAAATGTGAAGCCGTCCACCCGGTGCTGCTTCATGCCCTGGGAACTGACCTCGATAACCGCCGCATCACAGCCGGCGTTCACCATCTGCCGAAGGTACATCTGCACTTCATTGGACTCGGGTGTCGTGTTCGACAGTTCGAAAACTTTACCGTCTATGATCGCGCCGTTCGTCCCGATCGTCCCGACCTTGTGCCCGCCGACCTCCAAAATCTTGGCAAGCATATGTGTCGTGGTGGTTTTTCCCTTGGAGCCGGTGATTCCGACCATCAGAAGCTGGTCTGCCGGATGCCGGTACCAGGCCGCATAAATAAACGCGCCCGCCACTCTCGTATTCTCTACCCGGACGACTGTCGTTCCTTCCGGAATCACGGTTTCCTTGTCCGTGACAAAGGCCGCAACGCCGTCCGCTGCGAGCTTCTGCATCACTTCTTCACTGTGTGTATCAAAGCGTGCGCCTGTCGTACAGATAAAAAGGTCTCCCGGCACCGCACGCCGGTTGTCACGGCTGATGCCTGTAATCTGCACGTCATCGCTGCCGGACAGCACTATATACGGAATTCTTTCCAATAGTTCACTGATCTTCATAATAATTCCTGATCTTTCCCGTCATATTGCTCGGGGAGCTTTGTGCCCGAACCCGCACAAAAGTCCGAGAATATTATACTCGCTCAAATTGCTTCTGTCAATTCATAAGTAATCCCGATCGGAGAAATCCGGAATCCGCCGGGAGCAAGGAAAAAGCCCTGCAGCACAACGGACTGCAGGGCAGAAAAGGTATTGTTCGGATAAATATGAAGACCGGCTGTACCTTAGACCATCATCTGGTAGATCTTTGTGCAGTCTTCCGCCGTAAGCGTCACAAAGCCGCTGATCGATCCCTCGCGGCCGTCGCCGTAGCAGAGCACCTCCACAAGCTTCGGGATGTCCTCTTCCTTCGCGCCGAGTTCTTCGAAGTTTTTGGGCATTCCGATCGAAATCAGGTAATTCCGAAGTGCTTCGATACCGGCTTTTGCGGTCACTTCCGGATGATCGAAATCCATCTGGCATCCCCACACACGGACGGCGACTTTCGCAAAACGCATGACGTCGTGATTCATGACATAGGTAAAGACGGCGGGCATCGTAACCGCAAGTCCGGCGCCGTGCGCACAGTCGTAAAGCGCGGACAGTTCATGCTCAATATTGTGGCTGTTCCAGTCCTGTGAACGGCCGACGCCGACTGCGTTGTTGTGCGCCATCATCCCGGCCCACATGATATTGGCACGCGCCTCATAGTTGTGCGGGTCCGCGATGACGCGCGGGCCTTCGTGCACCATCGTAAGAAGCAGGGCCTCAATCAGGCGGTCCGTCACTTCCACTTCTTTGGTATTGGTCAGATAACGCTCATACAGGTGTGCCATGATATCCGTAATTCCGGCCGCGCTCTGGTGCGGCGGAAGCGTTTCGGTCAGCGCCGGATTCAGGATGCTGAACTTCGGACGGATTGCGTCTCCCGAAGCGCCGCGCTTGAACATCCCCTCTTCCTTCGTAATGACGGAGTCCGGGCTGCCTTCGCTTCCGGCTGCTGCAATTGTCAGGATCGTTCCGACCGGAAGCGCTTTCTCAATGCGCTTTCCCTCATAGAAATCCCAGAAATCACCATCATAAACGGTGCCAGCGGCAATTGCCTTGCTGGAATCGATTGTGGAACCTCCGCCGACAGCCAGGACGAAATCGACGCCTTCCCTGCGGCACAGTTCAATGCCCTGATAGACAAGGCCGCTTCTCGGATTCGGCTGGACGCCGCCGAGCTCGATATAGTCGACGCCTTCTTTTTCCAGAGAGGCTTTCACCCTTGAAAGAAGGCCGGAGCGGACAACGCTGCCGCCGCCGTAATGGATCAGAACCTTCGTGCCGCCGAAACGCTTCACATAGGCGCCGGCGTCATTTTCGGTATCCCTGCCGAATGCAAAATAAGTCGGTGAGTAAAAAGTAAAGTTATTCATTCGTATTCCTCCGTTTCTTTGTGATCACCGGCCTAAGGTTCACGAACTGCCGGTGTCTTTGTTGATTTCATCATACAGAACGATATCGGGTTTGTCAAGAAAGATCTGAATCCCGGACGCATCAAAAAGAAGAAGAAATCTCCGAAAAACCGCAGGAATCTCCGACAGTTTCCGTTGCGAAACTGCCCTGGAAATGTTATGATGTTTTAAGAACAGCAGGGATCGGAGAAAGATATGAACGCCAAAATCCTGAGCAGGCTCTCGGAAATCACAGAAGAAGAAAAAAAGATCCTCGCGGGTCAGGAACGGATCGACCGCGGTCTCTATATGGACGGAAGCCGCGATGTGATATCCGGTGCAAAGCTTCTGTCTCCCGGGAAAAATATCACAATCCGCCCGCATACCCGCTTCATCGCCTTTCCGGAGCATACGCACGACTATGTGGAAATGGTCTACATGTGCAGCGGGCAGACAGTGCACCGCGTAAACGGGAATGAAATCATCCTCCGCGCCGGGGATCTTCTGCTTCTTGGACAGCACGCAAGGCAGGAAATCGAAGCTGCAGGGGAACGGGATATTGCCGTCAACTTTATCGTACGCCCTTCTTTTTTCTCCGGAACCCTGCCCTATTTGGGAGAAGAAGAAACACCGCTCCGGCACTTCATTGTCGCCTGCCTGACCGGGGATAACGAGACCGGTTATCTCCTGTTCCGGGTCTCGGAAGTGCTCCCGGTGCAGAATCTGATTGAAAACCTGCTTTTCACGCTTTTGGAGGAAGTCCCGAACCGCCGCGGAATTCTGCAGCTTTCGATGGGGCTTCTCTTTGCCCAACTCCTGAATCACACCGAAACGCTGGCGTTTCAGCCGCAGGAGCAGTCGGCTGTGCTGACGGTCCTTCGGTATGTGGAGGAAAATTACCAGAACGGAAGTCTTACGGAAGTTTCGGAACTTCTGCATTATGATCTTCCGTATCTTTCACGCCTGATCCGCCAGAAGACCGGACAGAATTATACGGAACTGGTTCAGGAAAAGCGGCTTTCCCAGGCAGCCTGGTTTCTCAAAAACTCCGACCGCAAAGTTGACGAGATCGCCCGTGCAGTCGGCTATGAAAATATCAGCTACTTTCACCGGATCTTCGCTGCACGTTTCGGCTGCTCTCCCAAAAAATACCGGGACTGCAAATAAGGACACTTTTTCGGATAAACGCCGACATACCAAAACACCCTCCGATCCTGTACAATACAAGCCAGGAAAGGAGGGTGATTCTGTTGAATATCTATCTTGCAATTGACATCGGTGCGAGTTCCGGCCGGCACATCGCAGCCTGGAAAGAGGACGGAATTCTGAAAACCGAAGAAGTATACCGTTTCCCGAACGGAGTGGAACAGTCTGAAGGACATCTGACCTGGAATATCGACAGTCTTCTGTATCATGTGAAAAACGGCATCGCCGAAGCAAAGAAGCGTTTCGGTGAAATCCGGAGCCTCTCGGTCGACACCTGGGGCGTCGATTATGTCCTCATGAATGGAGATGAGGAAATCCGTCCGGCCTATGCCTACCGAGACAGCCGTACGGAGGAAGTGATCGAAAAGGTGCACGAAAAGATGCCTTTTTCCGAACTGTACCGGCGAACCGGCATCCAGTTCCAGCCTTTCAATACAGTTTATCAGCTCTATGCGGACAAGCTTTCAGGAAGACTATCACAGGCGACAGATTTCCTGATGATGCCGGAGTATCTTCTCTGGAAGCTCTGCGGCGTGAAGTCCCACGAATACACCAATGCCACAACCGGCGGAATGATCTCCTCTGTGACCGGTGAATACGATCCCGCAATCATTGAAGCGCTCGGGCTTCCCGAAAAACTGTTCCATCCGCTGGACCGCCCGGGGAAAGTGATCGGCGAATACGAAGGAATCCGCTGCATGCTCTGTGCCACCCATGACAGCGGTTCTGCCGTCGAAGGAATTCCGATGGAAGAGAACGCGCCGTTTATTTCATCCGGCACCTGGAGCATTCTCGGCGTCAAGACCGAAAAGCCGCTGACCGATGCAAGAAGCGAATCCCAGAACTGGTCCAATGAAGGCGGTGTCGGCTACAGCCGCTACCTGAAAAACATCATGGGCATGTGGCTCATCAACCGTCTGCGGGATGAGCTCTGTCCCGGAAAGCCTTTCCCGGAGATTGTACAGGAAGCGGAGGAAAGCACGTATACGGGAACCGTGGACGCGAACGCACAGATATTCCTCGCCCCGAAAAGCATGAAGGAAGCCTTCCTTTCTGCACTTCCCGAAGTCCCTGAAACACCCGGCGATTATTTCCGCGCCGCTTACCAGAGCCTCGCATACTGCTACCGGGATGCCGTCCGGGAACTTGAGGAGAACACCGGCAAAACTTATGACTGCATCTATATCGTCGGCGGCGGCGCCAAAAACGCCTTCCTGAACCGCCTGACCGAAGAAGCCTGCGGCAAGAAAGTAATCGCGCTGCCCATTGAGGCAACAGCGCTCGGAAACCTGAAAATACAGATGATGGAGGAAAACTGAAAATGAGTTATCTGGAAGCAAAAAAGAAATACGAAAAGTATGGCATCGATGTCGATGGCGCGCTGAAGAAGCTCGCGGGCGTTCCGGTCAGCCTGCACTGCTGGCAGGGAGACGATGTGCGCGGTTTTGATACCGACCCGAATAAGCCCCTGACCGGCGGCATCCAGACCACCGGCAACTATCCGGGACGCGCCGGAACCCCAGAGGAACTGATGGCAGATCTTGACAAGGTGCTCTCCCTGATTCCCGGAAAACCGAAAATGAACCTGCACGCAAGCTATGCGATTTTCGATCAGGGCGAATGGGCGGATCGCGATAAACTCGAGCCGAAACATTTCAAAAAGTGGGTGGATTTCTGCAAAGAGCGCGGCCTCGGCTGTGACTTCAACCCGACCTTTTTCTCCCATCCGAACTGTGATCCGCTGACACTCTCCTCTCCGAATGAAGAGACCCGGAAGTTCTGGATCGAGCACGGAAAAGCCTGCATCCGCATTTCCTCGTATCTTGCGGAAGAACTCGGCGAGCCCTGCGTCATGAACATCTGGACCGGCGACGGATTCAAAGACGTTCCCGGCGACCGCATGGGTCCCCGCGTCCGCTACCGCGAATCCATCGATGCGATCCTGTCTGAGTCCTATGATTTCACGAAAGTCAAGCCCTGCATCGAGTCGAAGGTTTTCGGCATCGGCGTCGAAGCCTATACCGCAGGATCAGCTGAATTTGCCTTAAGCTATGCCGCCTTCAACCGCGACAAGTGCATTCCGCTGATGGACAACGGCCACTATCATCCGACCGAAGTCGTCAGCGACAAGATTCCGGCGCTTTTAGCGTTCTTCCCGGAAATCGCGCTCCATGTGACACGCCCCATCCGCTGGGACAGCGACCACGTTGTGCTGTTTGATGACGAAACCCGTGAGATTGCCCGTGAAATCGTCCGCTGCGGCGGCCTTGACGGACGCGTCGACATCGCGCTTGACTACTTCGACGCAAGCATCAACCGCATTTCCGCCTGGGTTACCGGCTACCGGAACCTCCAGAAGGCACTTCTGTTCGCGCTGCTGCAGCCGAACGACACCCTTCAGGAGCTGCAGGATGCAGGCAATTTCACAAAGCTGATGGTTGTGCAGGAAGAACTGAAGACCCTGCCCTTCGGGGAAATCTGGGACGAGTACTGCCGGTTCTGCGGCAAGCCCCTCGACGGCGAATGGTTCGAAGAAATTGAAACATACGAGAAGAAAATTCTGGAGGAAAGAGCATGAAAGACATCCTGACAGCACCCTTTATGGTGGAAATGATCCGTACGACCACCAATATGTATGATCACGGCTGGGACGAACGGAACGGCGGCAATATTTCCCTGCTTCTTCAGGAAGCGGAAGTAGCGGATTACCTGGACCTTTCGGCTGTAATCCGCACGATCCCGACCGGTTTCAGGGCACCCGAGCTTCAAGGCCGGTATTTCCTCGTGACCGGAACCGGCAAGTATTTCAAGAATGTCCAGTATGCGCCGGACGTAAATCTCGGTATTGTCCGCATTACCGACGAAGGCGAGACGGCCGAGCTTCTCTGGGGATACACGGACGGCGGCCGCTTCACAAGCGAATTCCCGGCTCATATGATGAGCCATGTTGCACGCCTTTCGGTCGATCCCGAGAACCGCGTTGTGATGCACTGCCACCCGGCGAATCTTTTAGCGATGACCTATGTGCATACGCTTGATGAGCGTGAATTCACCCGGACCCTCTGGCAGATGTGCACCGAGTGCATCGTTGTCTTCCCGGACGGCGTGAATGTCCTTCCCTGGATGCTCTGCGGCACCAATGAAATCGGTGAAGCGACTGCTGAAAAGATGCAGACCGCGCGCCTTGTCGTCTGGTCCCTGCACGGCATTTACGGCGCCGGAAAGGATCTCGACGAGACCTTCGGCCTGATCGAAACCGCCGAGAAAGCTGCCGAAATCTATATGAAGATTGCGCATCTTCCACGGGTCAATACGATTACCGATGAGATGATGCACCAGCTTGAAGAACGCTTCGGCGTAAAGGGACGCGAAGGGTATCTCAGCTGACGTATTTCAGACTGAATATGTTTTTGGGGAGCAGGATTGCTCCCCTCTTTTTTGTCCTGATATTGCGCAGGACCGCCGCTTGTGCTATAGTGTTCTTAACAAAACCGAAAGGAGCTGGATCGTGTATGGAATTCAGAAAAGTGATCACAAAACCCGGTGAAATCATCGACTTTGAAACGGTATTTGAAGAGAATCCAACTCTTCGTACCGGTGTTCCGAAAAAGAAAGGGACCGTTGAACGGGTCGATTATACCACCGACGTCTATGAGGACGGAAAGACCTATTCGAAGTACTGTTATGTTTACCTGCCCTACGGCTATGACAAAGACAATAAGGACAAAAAATACAATGTCCTGTATTTCCAGCACGGCAACACCTGCGAACCCTCGATCTTCTCGATCGGCGGCAACAAGCCGATGTTCGACATGCTCTTCGATTCCGGTGACCGGGAGCCCTGCATCATCGTTTCCGTGACCTATTACATGGACCCGATGGGCGATGCGGACGAACGCGTCAGAACCGGACGGGTTGCGGCTGGCGACGGCGGCTGGCCGGGTCTCAAGGGCAATTACTGGAAGGAAGTTATCGAGGACATCATTCCGGCTGTCGAGCCGAAGTACAACACGTATCTGTCGGATCCGAGCCCGGAAGGCATCAAGGCCACAAGAGACCACCGCGCCTTTTCCGGATATTCCCGCGGCGCAATGATGACCTGGCGCATGCTGCACTATGCCTTTGAGTATTTCAGGTGGTTCGCGCCGATGAGCTGTTCGCTTCGGGCTGACAAAAAATTCGGCGAGCCCGTTACCCCGGAAGAAGTCATCGAATACGCAACCGCCGGCATCAAGGCACATCCGGAGCTTCCCTTCTTCATCTATGCCTCCAACGGCGGCAAAGAGGACATTGAAGAGATGCGGACACAGATGAAGTACCTCACGAAGCAGCCCTGCTTCTCCTACGGCCCGGATCCCGCGAAGAACAACATCTACTATTCTCAGTCGGATTTCTATCACACAGACTATCTTGTACCTTACTACTTCTGGAATTCGCTTGCGGTGCTGTTTCATTAAATCTGCGCGAAGCAGGGACATAAACCGGCGGGGACAGGCTGAGCCTGTCCCCGCTGATTTATGTCCCTGTATACTAAAGAATGTCCTTCAGTTTCTGTACCGCCGTGTACTAGCGGCGGTACAGGCTCTAGTCCGCATTTTCGCTTTCGTGGTAATACTCCCGAAGTGCCGTGTATTCCCGGCGGTAGAGGCCGAAATCGGCGATGTCTTTCGTGCGAAAATCTTCATACCGGCCGAATATCGCGAGCGCTTCTTCCGGCGTTACCCATACATGCGTGTATCCGGCGCGCTTCTCGCCTTCCGTCAGGTGCTGCTTTCCGGAGTCTTCCACAAGTTCGCAGATAAAATAGTGGTTGATATGCCGCCAGACATCGAAGAGTTCTTCGATTTCCAGGTAGTTTCGCACCGCCCGGACCACCATTCCCGTCTCCTCCAGCATTTCCCGTTCGCAGCATTCTTTCAGGGTTTCACCGTCTTCCAGCCCGCCGCCCGGAATAATATACTTGTCGTTATTCGCTTCGTAAATTAGCAGAATCTTTCCGTCATGAAGCAAAATCCCTCTGCAGGCGTGGCGCAGGTGATCCGCATGACCCAGCCAGTCGTCGTTGATCAGCTGAAGATGTCTTACCGCATCTTTCTTTGTACTCATCAGAAATCCGCCTCGATAATCTCTTTCGTCTCCTGGTCACGGGAGAACTTCCGGAGGAAGGACCACGCCATCTCCTGCATGACATGCGATACCGCATGGGTGAAATTGTCAACAGCGACCATCGTGAAATGCTGCTTCCCGTCCGCATTATAGAACTGTGCGACATAGTGCTGCGTATTCTCCGCATAGAAAGAGAACATATTGTCTGCCGGGAAGCCGAAGACACGCTCTGCTCTGTTTTTCCCGGCATTTTCGATTTCTTCCGCGGAGGGAACGCGGCAGTTCAGCGCATAGAGCCGGTCCTGCCAGGTTTTGATCCGATCTGCCTTTTTGGTCTTGAAACCGACCCGCTCCAGCCAGGCCGTATTCTCAATCCCCTGTGCGTCGCCGTTCACCGGGTAAATCCCGATGAAGTCCGTCGTACCGCCGAGATTGATCAGCGGCATGTCATAGCGGTGCATAATCTCGATCTTCTCGTCCGTGATCGTATTGAAGCCGCGGATCACACCCGCTTCATCGCTCATCTGCGCAATGCCCGCGATGCGGTCCCGGTGCCGGAAAGCAAATTCCACTGCAAGCCCGCCGTAATGCGAATGCCCGGTCACATAAACACGGGTCGGATCGGCATGGAATTCCGCGATCGTCTCATCCAGCATCCTTAAGAAGATATCGTTTTTGTCAAAATCTTCGGAAGAATACACAATGGCAATGAACTCGCCCTGTGCCGCCATCTCGAAGAAATAACGGTAGAACACCATTCCGTAGTATTCGAGCGGCCGGAAGATCATGAAGACCGGATACTTCTTCTCCGGCTCGTCATAAACGTCTTTCGGTACGAACAGCGCCCATTTCTCGCCGTCCATTTCCCGGGCTTCCATGTGACAGCCCATTTCTTCCCAGAATGCGATGTACTTCGGATCATCAAAACCCGTGTACAGATACCGGCATGAGCGTGAATCCGCAAGGAACTTGCCGCTCTCACTGTATTTCAGCCTGTCTTCTTCAAACAGCGCCGTGAAACCCAGGTCCTTCCCGTCGCCCCAGTACTGCAGCGAAGGATAACGATAATATTTGTTCATACTGTACCCCCTGTCATAATTCCTGTTTATTTGTTACGCGATCGCAGCCGTTGAATGCCGCAAAACGCTGCAGCCGGGCATCCAAAGCTGCCATCAGTTTCTTCGTTTTTCTGACGCCGTCCTCAAACCACAGATTTTTCAGCACCAGTTCCTTTGTTTTCCG
>CADCPV010000156.1 GCA_902803345.1 uncultured Eubacteriales bacterium
ACGCCCGGATTCTCCCAGTCCGCGTAGTTCAGCTGCAGCTGCACAAATTCCACATCCGGATGCGCCGTGAGAAGCTCTTCGAGAAGCTCCGGGTCGGCGTGGAAGGAGAAGCCGTAGTGCTTAATCTTGCCGGCCGCCTTCAGCTCCTTCACGTAATCCCAGAGATGGTATTTGTCGTAAAGCGCGATATTACCTCTCTGCAGGGCATGCAGCAGATAGAAGTCGAAATACCCTGCCCCGGTCCGCTCGAGACTGATCTCGAATTCGGACTTTGCGGTCTCCTCATCCTTCGCGAACATCGCCGCGTTCAGTTTCGTCGCAAGCGTGTAGCTGTCCCGGGGATAGCGCTCCACGAGTGCCTTTTTCGTCGCTTCCTCCGAGCCCTGGTACACAAAAGCCGTGTCAAAATAGGTTCCCCCGGCCGCGATGAAGCGGTCCACCATGTCGGAAACCTGCGGTACATCGATGCTTCCGTCCTCAAGCCGCGGAAGCCGCATCAGGCCGAAGCCGAGTTTGAATTTGTTTTCGTCAAAGATACTTGCCATGACTGTCCCTCCCTGAAGTTATTTTTTCACGTACTACCTGTTAACTATAGTATAGACTGCAATCAGCGGAAATGCAAGCCCTATCGCCGAAGATACCGGTTCCGGAAACAGCGCTCGCACATCGAATAAGGATGGTTCCAGGGAAGCTTCTTTCCGCAGTACCGGCAGCGCCGCGGCCGGAGCTTCTTCTGTGCGAGTGTTTTCAGAATATGCCCCGAGATCCGGTTCCGGATCTGCATCAGTTCCTCAAGATATTCCGGATGGCGGAAGCGGTCGCAGTAGCTGTACAGAAGGTCGCAGAGCCGGAACTGTTTCTCCAATTCATCGAGATTTCCGCTGATGTCCGTGAGGAGCTTCTCAGAGGGCATGTATTTTCTGACCGGATAGACCCGATGCCGGGCCTCCGTCGCACACATCAGCTTCCAGTGCCCTAAAAGGAAGCGGTCCTCCTCGTCAAATGTCAGCGTGATGCAGCGGTAGAGGAATTCCTTATCCCGCGAGAGATCCCGGATCATGCTGCAAAGAGAAATCAGCCGTTTCGTATCCGCACGCACATAGCCCGGACGGATGCGGACCTGGTCCCATTTCTCCAGAATATCCGAAAGGCTCGCGGGGATCGACAGCAGCGATTCCGGAAAATCGATCACGGCTTCTTTGATTGGCTCAAAATCACTCTGAAGCGCTGCCCGGATCATTTTCCGGGAATTCTCCGAAGTGACATAGCCCTCATCGTAGATCCCGAAGCGCCCCGCCCGGCCCGCAATCTGCTTGATTTCCTCCGACTCGAGCGGCCGCCGCACGATTCCGTCGAATTTATCCGTTTCCAGGAATACAATCCGCCGGATCGGGAGGTTCATGCCCATTCCGATCGCATCCGTCGCAACGACGACATCAGTCTCGCCTTCTGCAAAAAGTCTTGCCTGCTCATGGCGCACATCGTAAGGCAGCGCGCCGTAGATAATGCTTGTCCGAAAGCCCCGTTCGTGGAGCTCCGCCGCGACTGCATGGACATTACTGCGCGAGAATACGATCAGTGCATCGCCCTTTTTCGTGTCCTGCTCCATTCTGTACGGCGCGCTTTCACAGAGAAGGGGCGTCATACGTTCATGGCGGACAATTTCATAGCTGTCGCCGCATTCCCCGATCATCCGGATCAGAAGTTTCTCCGCAGACGGTGCTGCACAGACGTGGATCTCTTTCGCGCAGGTGCCGAGAATTGCCGCGGTCCAGGAACCGCCCCGGTCCCGGTCCGAAAGCATCTGCGCCTCGTCAATTACAGCCGCCGGGTATTCCTGCTGCAGGTTCAGCATCTCAATCGTGGAGGCTGTAAACAGTGCTCCCGGTACGTCGGAGCGTTCCTCACCCGTGAGAAGCGAGCAGGGATAGCCGTCCCGGTTCATCTGTTCAAACTGTTCATAGGCAAGAAGCCGGAGCGGTCCGAGGTAACATCCCCCGCCGGCGGCTCTCAATGCCTCCATCGCATCATGCGTTTTCCCGGAATTCGTCGGCCCGATATGCAGCACAAAACGGCGCCGCATTCCGCGCGCCTCCGGGTAAAGATCAATATAATCCGCCGGGATATGCTGCAGCACAATTTTCCGAAGTCCGGCGTCTTTTTTTCGATGGCTTTTCCTTTTTTCCGTCATGACTGTACGATATCGGGATATCCCGTAACCAACTCCCGGCGGCACTGGAAATCTGTCTTCCTCCTCGGAGACCTGGAACCGTCTCCGAGGAGGAAGACAGATTTCCAATATCTCGTCAGCTTACCCCCGGAAGAGCTGCGGTGTGGTCCCCGAAGCTTTCTTGAACTGGCGGTAGAAATAGGAAAGGTTCGGGATGCCCACCTGCTCCGCAATCTGCTGGACGGGAAGCGTAGTGTTCTTCAGAAGGTACTTGGCCTGGTCCATACGTTCTGCGGCGATGTAGGCGGTCAGCGTATTGCCGAACTCCTTGTGGAAGCTGAAAGAGAGGTAGTCAGGGTTCAGGTGCATTGCCTCGGCGATCTCCATCCGGCTCAGGTTCGGATCGGAAAGATGATCGTGGATAAAAGCCCGGACTGAGGTGACAAATTCGCTTTCCTTCGGCTTCATGTCGCCGTCCGGACCGCACTTCGGGAGCTCCCGCTTGGAACGGACAAAGTCCACGGCACGGGAGAGTTCATAATTCAGGGACTGCTTTCCGATCGGCTTCAGGAGATAATTAAAGCAGTGGTAGCGGATTGCCTCCTGTGCATAATCAAAGCGCTGGTGTCCAGACAGGATGATCGTCGTAACAGAGATATCCTCCAGCCGCAGTTTCTCCAAAAGCTCCAGTCCCGTCTCCTGCGGCATCTCCACATCGATCAGCAGAAGGTCGATCTCCTCCCGCTGCAGGATCTGCCTGCCGTTCTTTGCACTGTAGGCTGTAAAAATCCGGTCAATGCCCAGGGCTTCCTTATCAATCATTTCGACAAGGCCCTGGACAATAAAGTACTCATCGTCGATAATCAGCAGATTCATATTTCTTCCCCGTCCTGCTTTTTCATCCCGAGAGCCCTTCCGAAGGCTCTTCATATTTCATATAAGGGAAGGTAATCTCGACCGAGAGCCCCATTCCCTCTTCGTTCCGGAATTTCATCTCCGCCCGGTCTCCTAAAAGCAGCTGCAGCCGCAGCGCCGTATTATAGAGGCCGATGCCGGTTCCCTTCTCCGTTACCTCCGGATACTCGAAAATGTGGTTGTACTTTTCCAGGTTTTCTTCTGAAAGCCCTGTTCCCGAATCGGTATGCACAAGCCGGACAAAGAGCTCTTCGTTCTTTGTAATGATCTCTGCCTCAACACGGATCAGAAAGGGCTCCCCCATAATCAGTCCCGTCTTCACCGAATTCTCCGTCAGTGTCAGGAGGATCAGCGGGAAAACCGAAGCCTCCATCACATCCTGTCCGGCTGCAAGTTCAAAGGAAAGCGTCTCCGGATAGCGGTACTGTGTCAGCAGAATGTAGTTTTCCAGGTATTCAAGTTCCTCCGACAGCGGGACGATGCTCCGCTCCGAAAGCGTATAGCGAAGGTGTGATGAGAGCGTCGTGATAATCTGGCTGGTCATTTCCGAACGGGCCGGATTCTGCGCCGACATGAAAATCGTATTGAGGCAGTTGATCAGAAAGTGCGGTGCCACCTGGTTTTTCAGCGCTTTCAGCTCGAATTCGCGCGCCTGCAGCTGCTGCTCGTAAATGCCGATCCGAAGTTCCCCGATCTGGGAAATCAGCTCATTGAAGGCGTCGATGATCTGGACGGTTTC
>CADCPV010000157.1 GCA_902803345.1 uncultured Eubacteriales bacterium
AAATGCATTGGTTCCTCTTTCAGTTTTCCGGCTGCACGATCAAAGAAAAGATATCCATCAATCGGCACGCGAATATGATCCAGTCCCCATGACGATATTTTTGCAATGTCACTTTCCGTTATAAATTCAGAAAAGTGCCTGTCGATGTCTGCCTGATCCTGCATATTTGTTACGATTTCATATTGCGAAAGATATCCGCCCAAATTGATTCCACGGCCAAACTTTTCAAAAAGCATCACTAATCTCCTCCTTATCCTTTCACTGCTCCAATAACAATTCCGCCCGTAAGATACTTTGAAACAAAGGGAAAAGCGATTAACACCGGAAGCATTCCGATCGTTGCGATCGCCATTTTCAGTGTGGCTGTTGGCATAGCTGCACCAATGCTTGAGGACATCTCTTTCGCCAGACCCTGCTGAATATAGAATGTATCCAGCAGCATCCGGTTTAATAGGACCTGCGTCGAGTACATCTTTTCTTTCGTGATATAATATAATCCGTTTTGCCAGTCATTCCAGTAATTCAAGGCGACAAAAAGGCCTAATGTCGCCAAAATCGGACGTGACAATGGCAATACTATACTCCATAGAATTCTGTACTCCCCTGCCGAATCCAGTTTGGCTGACTCAATTAAAGCGATGGGGATGTTAGCGCTGAAGTAATTTCTTGCCATGATAACATAAAAACCATTCATCAGAAGGGTTGGGAGCAGGTAGGCAAAATAAGTATTTTTAATGTGGAAAGTGTTCGTCCACATCATATATGTCGGGATAAATCCTCCGTTAAACAGAATGGTAAAGAAAAGAAAGAAGGAAAAGAAACCTTTCCCTTTCATGTCGGGACGGGAGATGGGATAAGCATATAAAACGGTCAGACAAAGATTCACAGTTGTTCCTGCCAGAGTAATCCATATTGAAATCAGATATGAACGCACGATTCCGGAAGAAGACCCAAGAATGTAACGATATGTTGAAAAATCAAATACTCTGGGGATAAAGTTATAACCATTCCGCAGTATATCCTGTTCATTGCTCATGGAGGATGATATCAGCAAAAGGACAGGCAATAAGCAAAATACAACAAGCATCAAAAGTATGATCCAATCTACTGTCTGAAAAAGTCTGTCCCGTTTCACCATCGCAGTTTCCTCCTTAAATCCGCAATCTTCTGTTTACTTGTTCAGAACATAGCGCTTTCGCTATCGATCTTTCTAACAAGCAGATTCGCGGCCAAGACTAGAACAAATCCAACAACAGACTGGTAAAGGCTTGCTGCGGATGACATCCCCAACGTTCCCGCTGTTTTTATTCCACGATAGATATAGGTGTCCAACGTTTGTGTCACATTAATTAGCGCGGAAGAATTCATCGGCACCTGATAAAACAAGCCGAAATCCGACCTGAATATGCTTCCCAGTTGAAGAAGCGTCAGGGTAATAACTGTGGAGCGAATCACTGGAATCGTAATGAATCGGATTCGCTGCCATCGCCCTGCGCCGTCAATTGTTGCTGCTTCATACAGACTGCTGTCAATACTGACAATAGATGAATAATACAAAATACTGTTATAACCAAGCCATTTCCATTGGTTGACAATCAGCAGGATCAACGGCCAGTATTTGGGGGTGGAATACCAGGAAACTGGTTCTTTTCCTATTGCCCTCAGAATACTGTTATTCATCACACCGGATTCTGTGCCGAGAAAAGCATAAACAATATAGCTGACAACCGTGATGGAAATCATATAAGGTAACAGATATACCATTTGCGCAAAACTTTTTCCCTTTTGAGAGCGAAGCTCATCCAGAAGCAAGGCTACACCAATGCCTATGACGAGACTTGCAATGATAAAAAGCAGATTATACCCTATCGTGTTACGCATGATCAGCCAGGAGTCCCGGGTGGAAAACAGATTCCTGAAATTTTTGAAGCCAATCCAGTCACTGCCCCAGACACCCTTGGCGAAGTTATAATCCTTAAAGGCGATAACGGTAAAGCTCATGGGAATATAATTATTGAAGATCAGATAGATCGTACCGGGCAATAACATGATATACAATGCCCAGTTTATCTTCATCTTCTTCCGCCTGTCCTTATGCATCCCATCGCCTCCCTGTTTTTACGCCAAGCCGCCGGGGGGGCGTAAATTCCCCCGGCGGCAGTTTTAAACCGATTCAAGTTATCTTTCAATTGGTGCGATTTCTGAGTATGATTACTTGTAGTTTTCAAGCCAATAGTTCAACTGGCGCTGCTTTTCATCCAGGATCTTCTGGACACCGGCAGATTCAAACTCATCCAGCATCTGCTGCCAGACCGTATCAGGATCTACATCGCCGGAAACAAGGCCACGATTGTATTTTTCACGGACGGTCGTGCATGCTACGATCTCATCCACAACACTGGAGCTGTCCCAGATAAAGCCCTTCGCCGGAGACTGGTGCGCTTCAGCATTAAACTTAATCGTTTCATCCCAGATATCCGGTCCGTCTGTCTCCCACTTATAGGCGATCAGTTCGTTCGGCATATGCCAGGCGGCGATGGTCCACTTCAGGGAATCGGAGTTCTGTCCTTCCGGATAGTTGATCAGGCCTTTTTCAGCGTCAACAACTTCATAATACTTTCCTTCAACGCCGTAAATCAGCAGGTTTTCCAAATCGGGATTCTTATAGATTTCATTCAGAGCCTGCATCGCTCTTTCAGGCTTTTCAGAAGTATAAGGAATATACCAGTAATTGTTCAGATTGGAAGTCATGGAGTAATCATCCACGATCTGAATAATTTCCATTTCCTTTCCGCAAAGCCGTTCGAACTGGGACTTGATACCCGGTTTGGTCTCAGTCGTCACTGCAAATCCTTTTCCGGAAGCGATCAGAGAGGTGGCCTGTTCCGGGTTCGTTCCGGCGTCCTGCATGATCAGGCCCTCTTTTTGCCATTCATAACGGCGCTTGCAGGTTTCATAGTATTCAGGGCTGGTATAGAAATTCACAACGTCCGTCGTGTCCTTAAAACAATCCATCAGCACACCGAAGTCCCGTCCCAGATAGTCCGTGGCGTACATCAGATAATCCATAGCGCCGCTATCGGAAACCCAGGGATAAACATCAGGATATTTTTCCTTTACCGCTTCAAAGATCGGCTTCATCTCTTCTTCTGAGTGAATATTGCTGTAATCGATTCCAAGAGAGTTCAGGATCGCAGCATCGCAAGCGAATCCAAGGCCACAGCCCAGTTCCTTGTTGTTGCGGATCGCATAAATCTTACCGTTGTAGGAAGTGGAGGCCAGATCTTGTGCGGGAACATCCGCAAGGATGTCTTTGCCATAGTTCTCCAGAAGATCATCCAACGGGAGAACCATTCCCTGACGGGCGCAATTCGGGATGCCAAGATCGGAAACGCCGCCCAGCAAATCGATCTTTTCTCCGGATACCAGCGCATTTGTTACAGAATCAACATAAACGGAAAAATCGAAGCGCTTGATTTCCACACTTGTGTTATAAAGCGGCTTCAGAATGTCCGTCATTGCCGCGGCAACCTCTTCGCAAGCCTCTTCAGAGCAATAGGCATCCGCCCAAATTACAATGGTGTAAGGCTCCTGCGTAGAATAGTCGGTTCCCTCCATCGTCGCAGGCACAGAGAAGCAGATCAGTGAAAGTACCAACAGGAAACTTACCAGGGCTTTTTTCATGATAATTCCTCCTTCTCCGCATGGTATTGCGGGGTTATTTTCCTGTCCGAATTCCGGGCAGGAGTTCTGGTGGATCCGTTATCATGATTATATGGTATATAAGTTTCCAAATATTACAACATTTCAGACTTTTACATGAAACATTTCAGACTTCAACTTTAAACTTTCCCTTGAATTGCTTGTCCCTTTTTAATAGTCAGTTCATATTCTCCCGGCGTCATCCCAGTCCATTTTCGGAAAACCTTTATAAAATAAGAAGGGTTATCAAAGCCAGCAGAAAAAGCAACATCCGCTAAATTTGTTCGCCCTTTGGTAATCATCTGTTTTGCTGCAAGAACCCGATAATACTGGATATATTGGATCAGTGAGTAGCCGGTTTCCTTTTTAAAAATGCGATTCAGATAATCCCCATTCATATGAACTGCCATCTCAATATCCTGCCGCGAAATAGTTTCTGTATAGTGATCCTGGATAAACTGTCTCGCCTG
>CADCPV010000158.1 GCA_902803345.1 uncultured Eubacteriales bacterium
GGGAAAGAAAGCAGTATAATATCGCAGTTCTGCTATGTCTTCAGGATATTTATATCACAGAGAGGAAAACCGTGTACTTTTCTGAACGCAACGAAAATACAGTCTATATCAACCACTACAGCGGCCTGTTGGAGGTCGAAGGACAGGGTGATTTGACGATAGAAGATAGTATCGTTTCTCCTGCGCCCGGAAAAAACTGGGCCAACGATTATGACACCCTGAGCTTTACGGAGGGCATCACAGAGATTAAGAAAGGGTATCTTGAAGCCTTCCCGAAGATTGGCTGCCTGATCCTCAGCCGGACCGTTGTTTCTGTTGAAACAACGCCTGAACTTGATAAAAAGTATCGCAAAAACAAGGTGTTGATCCGCGGAGAATACGATACTTACGCAGAGGAATTCGCGCGGGAAAAGGGGCTCCGATTCCTCCACAGCGATATCCTGCTTGCGGACTACTACATTGAAGCGGCATATGAGCATGATATTGTCACGCTGCGTTTCCATCCGGACAGCGCGCCGGACATCCACTACAATATCTTTACGCCCGGCAGCTCAGCGGGAAGCTACGGCGGCGGAGAAGTAGCAAATAAGCTGCCGCGGGATTTCTACGTCGGCTGCACGATCGAGATGTTTGCGGAATATTTCCATGAGGAGCGGCGGGCGACGGTCATGGCAAATGAAACGCTGCGGCGTTTCCTTGAGGCGGCGAACCGGCGGCTTAAGAAGAAGTAAGCATTTGGAGGCAGACCCGGGTGCCGCAGGAAGCGCTCGACGAGCTGTACAGGAACCGCTGGGAGAACTGATCTGAAGGAAGATCAATAAAGTGGACACTGCATTCATCACAGACGAAACGGAGAAGTATATTTATGCAGAACAGGCGGAACATCGGAATTGCACACTATATGCTGATTTCTCTTTTCAGGACAGCAGACAGCGCGAAAAGAACCTTCAAGCGGATTAAAGAGTTGGGAATCGACTATTTTGACGTGGGTGCCATGTGGACACAGCGGAAAACGGAGTATCTGGGGACGGATTTTGAGATCGAATATGATTATAACTGGCCGGAATGGATCGCGGAAGCCGGACTGAAGACCTCGTCCCTTCTGTGCAGATTTGACGATATTCGTCTGGACCCCGGATATTTTATCGATATGGCCAATGCATATCAGACGGATTATATCGGGTCATCGTCATATGACAATCTGGTATACCGGGACAGAGGAGCGCTGGACGAATATATCCGGGAGATGAATGAAATCGGCCGCCTTTACCGGAAACACGGCAAATATTTCTATTTTCACAATCACAGTCTGGAGTTCCTGAAAGTCGACGGCCTTTCGGAGACAGTGATGTCGTATCTTTTGGAACACGTGGACAGGGATGTGGTCAAGCTTGCCTTTGACCCGGCCTGGGCACAGTTTTCCGGTGCAGACCCCCTCGCGTATATGAGACGGGCTGAAGGATGTTTCAAGATTCTGCATCTGAATGACTGCGGCCTTTCGGAGACGGATCCAAAACTCCTTCCTGACCGGATGTACGAACGGGTACTCGGTGAAGGAAACCTGGAGCTTCCCGCGATACTTGACGAAGCAGACCGGCAGAATGCCGCGTTCTGCATTCTTGAAATGCACAGTAATTACAAGAATAACGACCGCCTGCTGTCCGCAGAACTGTGCATGAAATATCTGACGGAGAAGGTATGATCCGGTTTCCTGAAAATACTGAGTGTGCGGGAGAACTGAGCTCATACCGGGGCTTTCAAAATTCGCGAAAAGTGTTCGAATAGAACTGAAAAATCAAACTGAATATAGTATACTACAAAAAGGCAAAGGCGTCTTATCATAAGATGCCTTTGCCTTTTGTATGAGAATCAGACAGTATTCATCTCCGGAAAAGGAAAACAGAAAGGACAGAATTCATGTTAGTCGATACCTGAGATCAGCCTGATCTTTCATGATCATAACACAAAAAGGCAGCATGTTCAAATCCGGTGATTGACTATTTTATTCCGTTGAGAAATGTTTTGGAGGAACTGATGTGAGTGAAGACAAAAAAGTATTACGGATCCTGAGCGGTATTTTTCTTCTGATCAGCTTCGGGTTTTCTATCGGCACCAGTGCAGTTACGCTTGTAAACACGATGAAATGGTGGAATGGCCTGAATGAAGAAAACCCTGCTCCGGTTCTTCATTGGGCATAAAAATGGAGACGAGTACTTGACAAGTGACCCATCGGTCAATATAATAAGAGAACGAACGGTCACCTGCGCTTTGAAGGAGGGGCAATCATGGCGAAGGATACAAAAGAGAGAATTCTGGCAGCTGCATTGGACATGTTTTCACAGAACGGTTACGCGGGAACGAACATCCGTGAACTGACTGCATCTCTTGGGTTGGTCAAGTCGGGGTTATATAAACATTTTAAGAGCAAGGAAGAGATCTGGAATTCCCTGCTGGATGAAATGATCGCTTATTATGATGAGCGTTTTGGATCTCCGGAGCATCTTCCTCCTGTCCCGGATTCGTTGGAAGGTCTCGTGTCAATGACAATGCAGATGGTGGATTTTACGATCCATGATGAGAATGTCATCAAGACAAGAAAGCTGCTGACAATCGAGCAATTCAGGGATGAGCGTGCCCGAGATCTTGCGACAAAATATTTTCTGACCGGACTTCAGGATATGTTTACCCCGATCTTTGCCGGAATGATGAATAAAGGGCTCATCCATAGGGACGATCCTGCGATGCTGGCTTTCGCCTACACTGCGCCGATCTCTGCGCTTATCCACCTCTGTGACCGGGAGCCGGATAAAGTGGATGAGGCCCTGGCAAAGGTGGACGCATTCAGCAGTCATTTTATCAGGACATACGGGGTAATAGACAATGCGTAAAAAAGCGCTTATCGTCATCGACATTCAAAACGACATCACAAAACACTATCGGGATATAATTGATAAGCTCAACGCCGCAATTGACTGGGCTGTGGAACAGGAGATGGACGTCGTTTACATTAAACACAACAATCTCTCTCCCGGCACCCGGACCTTCAAGCCCGATACCAAGGGCGAGGAACTTGTACCAGAGCTGAAGACCATCTCGGACAACATCTTTATCAAGACGAAGGCCAACGCGCTGACAAGCGAAGGTTTTTCCGCGTATATCCGGAAAAACGGAATTAACGAGTTTTTCATCACCGGCGCGGATGCGACTGCCTGCGTGAAATCCACCTGCTTTAATATGACGAAAGCTGGGTACACCGTCCATGTCATTTCTGACTGCGTTACCAGTTACGATCTGAAGAAGCTGCCGGATATGCTTACCTATTATGCGGAGAAGGGCTGTGAGGTCAGAACATTGGAGGAGTATCGAAAAACATGATTGAAATCAAACAGGCGGACAGAAACAATTTCACTGAGAGCTCTATGGATTCGTTTGACCGGTATCAGGAGGTTCAGAATGTCTTCCGCATGGAAAACGGCAAGCTTGTTTTGAAAAAGCAACCCTTTACCGAAACCTGGTCGCCCGAACAGAGGCGCAAAAAGGCGGGAGAGATATTGTCAGGCAGATATATAACCTTCTGCGCATTTGACGGAGATGCGGTCGTTGGTGAAATCATGCTGATACCGGAGCTTAACGAGAATCGCCTTATCATTGACAGTTTTCATGTTTCCTACGAGTTCAGACGGTGCGGAATCGGACGGCGGCTGATTGAAACTGCCGCTGATTATGCAAGAGGCCGTGGGGCTTCTGCCCTGTATGCATCCTGCTGTTCTTCTGAGGAAACCATTGGTTTTTACAAGGCAATGGGTTTCAGACTGAGTGAACATCCGATACCTTCCTATGCAGAAGATGAACCTTTTGATATTCAGATGGAGTGCAAATTATAAAAACAATGCGTATCTATGTTGATTTCGACGATTGCCTGTGCGAGACAGGAAAGATATTATCACGGATAAGATAAAGACCGACTTGCAACTTGTAGTTGCGAAACTCATAAAAAAAGCACTTTCAGGTTGGTGGAGAAATACTCATCTGGCGGGTATTCTGTATTTGCAATACGGGGCAAAAAGCAAATGTGGATGAAAAGGAGAAACAACATGAGTTTTGGGAAGAATCTTCAGTATTTACGCCAACTAAGCAAGGATATGACACAGGAGGCTTTGGCTGAAAAACTTGGTGTAAGCCGTCAGACGATCTCAAAGTGGGAAGTAGATGCGGCAATCCATATAGACAGACCCTTTGATAATCCATTCGTTACAATACCGGGAGCTTATCATACGCTGAATGATTTCATGAGGACCAATGGCCTCGAGCAGGCAGGGAATGAAGTGATACCATGTTTTGAAACAGATTTTGAAACGGATGGTGAAAACATGGATGTTTATATAGCATGTAAATAAGGCAGTTTATGAGTTTACAGTTATTAAAAGCGGGTACGTCAGATGCATTGACACTGAACGGGATTTCAAAGCGCGCATTTGACAGTGATGCTTTCTTGGGCGGACCATCGGCAGGAGGTCCGCCCGGGTATATGTCGGTTTCATTTCATACGAAGATGGCAAGACAAGGGCATCTGTATAAACTGACAGAAGAAGGACTGATTGTCGGCGGAGCAATCCTGTTTTTGCAGGGAGACGTACTGAATATCGGCAGGATTTTTGTTGCGCCGGAGCATTTCCGTAAGGGTTACGGATCTATTATGATGCAGGAAATAGAATCAATGTGCCCCGGAGTAAAAGAGTTTACCCTGGACACACCCGACTGGAATATCAGAACAAATTCTTTTTATACAAAACTGGGCTATACGGAAATAAAACGGGACAGAGGTCTGGTATATTATTCAAAGAGGAAAGTGGATGA
>CADCPV010000159.1 GCA_902803345.1 uncultured Eubacteriales bacterium
AAAGCATGAAAAACAGCAGAAAAATCATCATCTGGATTGCAGGCCTTCTGGTTCTTGCGGTACTTCTTTCCGGCGCTGCGATTGCATACCGGAAGCTTTCGAAAAAATACCCGGAAGTGCAGCGGGAGAGCGGTGAAACGGTCCTCGTGGAAACAAAGACAGAAGCACAGCAGACCGCCGAACCAGAAAGCAGTGAAACAGCAGATACAACAGAATCACAGCCGCCGGAAACGCCTGAGACACCGGGCACAGAGCAGACGGAAGCCGCAGAAACAGACGATGCTTCCGAAGGCTCCGAGCCCTTCATCTGCCCCGATTTTACGATGCTGGACATGGACGGAAACACTGTTTCACTCTCGGATTACTTTGACGGCCCGGTGATGCTGAATTTCTGGGCGAGCTGGTGTCCGCCCTGCCGGGAGGAGATGCCTTTCTTTGATGAGGCATATAAAACGTACGGTGACCGGATTCATTTTGTGATTGTGAATCTGACGGACGGAAGCCGTGAAACCATCGATTCCGCGAAGCAGTATGTCGCAGATGAGGGCTACAGCTTCCCGATTTTCTTTGATACAGAGTACAGCGGCGCCTATGCCTACGGCGTGAGTTCGATCCCGATGACACTCTTTATGGACGAGGGCGGTGAGCTTCTGGCATACCGGATCGGCGCACTGACAGAAGATCTTCTCCTGGGACAGCTGGAGAATATGGTTTCCGCGGAGTGAGACAAAAATCACATATTCCCTCTTGATCTTTTTTCGGAATGCGGTAGAATAGAACCAAATAGAGATCGTGAGAAAGGAGCATTTTTATGCACGATAAGGTAAAAATCGGCTTAATGCCGAACCGGCGCGAAGTGTTCAACATCAACACAGCCCGGGAAGAGTATGACATCATCATGCCCATCATTCACGCGCAGATGAAGGACTATGTTGAATGGGTTGAAATCGATGATATCTGCGAGCAGGGTATGGCCTGCCACATCGATGATATCGATAAGATCGTCGAGAAATTCAAAGCGGCGGACATCGATGCAATTTTCAGCCCCTTCTGCGATTTTGGTGAAGAATCTGTCGTGGCAGGCGTCGCGAAGCAGTTCATGCTGCCGACCCTGATCTGGGGCACGCGGGACAAGGTCTCCACCTATGAGCACCGCGAAAAGGAAACACAGTGCGGTATCTTCGCAGCGACGAAGGTCCTCCGGAACTACGGCGTGACCTTCAGCTATATCTGGAACTGCGAAGCGGATTCGCCGGACTTTGTAAACGGTTTCGAGAAATTCGTCAGGGTCGTGAATGTGATGAAAAATCTCCGGAACGCGAACATTGCCTCGATCGGCGACCGGCCGGCCGGTTTCTACAGTGTCATCCACAACCAGCTGCAGCTGATCAAGAACTTCAACATTTCCGTGAAGCCGATCGGTCTTTCAATGATTACGATGGAAGCGAACCGGATCTTTGACGAGAACAGCGAAGAACTGCAGGCTTATACGGCTGATTTCTCCGCAAGAATCGACCTCTCGGAAGTAACCGATCCGGACTATGCGAAGCGGGTCTGCGCTGGCGTCATGGCGATTGAAGGCCTGATGAAGAAGAACCACTGCCGGGCAGCAGGATTTGACTGCTTCGCAGCAGGCAGGGCTGTCGGCATCTCCGGCGCCGGCTGTGTCATGGAAGGCGAACTTGCGGACCGCGGCTTCCCGACTGCCTGCGAGATGGATATCTGGGGCGCAATCTCGATGCTGATCCTGAAGAGTGCCGCGCTCGGCGAGGATGCGCCGCTTCTTGCGGACTGGACCTACCGCCATCCGACAAACGACAACGGCGAACTGATCTGGCACGGCGGCCCCTTCGCATACTCTCTGGCGGACAAGGCAAAGAACCCGATGATCAAGGCGAGATCGTTCCGGGGCGGAACCATGAACTTCTACGAGCCGCACTGGGAACTGAAACAGGGCCATGTATCCATGCTCCGTATGGATGAGCTGGACGGCGAGTATTATGTCTTCCTCGGCGATGCGGACACGATCGAAGGACCCGAGACGACCGCAACCTATGTCTGGATCGAGGCGAAGCCTTCGTGGAAGGTCTGGGAAGAGAAGCTGATGTTCGGTCCCTTCATTCACCATGTGGGCGGCATCTACGGCGAGTACAACGATGTCTTTGAAGAAGTCATCCGCTACTTGAATGACTCGCGCCGCGGCGTGAAGGTGAACCTGATTACACCTTACACCCCCGGCCCGAAGTCCCTGTAATCCGGAACCTGTCAGAATAATGGGTGTCCCTCTTTGGCGCATTGAAACCTGCGCCGAAGAGGGACATTCCTTTTTTGCAGGCAGGTTTCAGTACCAATCGGAGATATACCCGAGCCGAGGGTAATCATACCGCTTCAGAGGTGACCTGGAACCGTCACCGAAGAAGCGGTATGATCTCGCAGGCGAGTTCTGAAATACAGTGTTATGCCCGGTGGCCGCCGATCTGGGTGTTCCGCTCGATCGTCATCGCGCCGGGGAGGAGATTAAAACCCTTCACAAGCGCGTTTTTGCCGTATTTCCGGCGGATTTCGAGCATAGCCCGCTCAATTGTATACGCGCGGTCCAGGGCGTCAAAATCGGTAAATAAATCCATCTGGAAGGCATTCTCATCCGCGGCGGTTTCCGCGGCATTGACACCGACGCGGCGAAAGAGGAGCCGGTGGTCGGTTTTTCTGTCAAAGGAATCCAGCATGGCCGGTGCGATCAGGGAAACAGCGCTGGTTTTTGAGGAGAGCCGGACAATTCCGCCGGAGTGCTTCGGATGGAGGCGCCCGTAGAAGTCCACGGCCATCGGTCCGCTGTAGGCCGGGCAGTGTTCGAGTGATTTATGGTCATAGCCGATGTACCAGGAAAAAACAGCGGCAACGATGCCTTTTTCCATCATATCCGCACAGAGCACATCCACCATCTCGCGGAAAATGACCCGCGCTTCGGCGTATTCGTAGGGCCGGGGAAGAACCTGCCCGTTTGAAAGACTGTTCCGCTCCGGGTGATAGGATTTGATCTCCTGCATCGTGACCGGTTCCTCGCCCCAGGCGTGATCGATCAGGATCTCGCCGTCAATTCCGAAGGTCCGATAGAAATACTCCTCGTCGTACAGGGACCGTTCCGCGATATCCCCCATCGTAAAGAGTGCCGCCTGCTCCAGGCGGCGCGCCTTTCCGCGCCCGATCTGCCAGAAATCCGTCAGCGGCCGGTGCTCCCACAGAAGGAACTTGAAACTGCTGGGATTCAGTTCGGCGATCCGTACACCGAATTTGTCCGGCTTCTTTTTCTTGGCGACGATATCCATGGCAATCTTTGCGAGATAGAGATTGGTGCCGATCCCGACGGTGGCCGTGATGCCGGTATGCGCCAAAATATCATGAATGATCGTCATGGCCATCGCATGCGCCGGATGTACATTTTCACGGTCAGCCTGTTTCTGATAGAGCGGGAGATAAGGCGTGCAGTCGATGAAATTCTCGTCAATGCTGTAGACATGGATGTCCTCCGATGCGGCATAGCGCAGGCAGATCCTGTAAATCAATGCCGAAATCCGCTCATATTCGGCCATCCGGGGACGCGCGACATAATAGAACACCCTGGTATGGTGCTCGATTTCATAGCGCTGAATCGCCTGCCGCGCTTCAAACAGGCGCGGGCGCGACGGCACGCCGATTGCCTTTAGGGCGGGCGAAACAGCAAGACAGATCGTCTGATCCGTTCTGGTCTCGTCTGCGACCAGAAGATATGCCGTCAGCGGATCCAGTTTCCGCGCGACGCACTCGACCGAGGCATAAAAAGACTTCATGTCGATCGCTATATAGGCCCGCTCCGGGCTGTTTTTTAATATATTTGAATCGAACATATGTACGCCTCCGAGGATATCATAACGCGCGGCGGGCAAAATGTCAAGGGGAGAAAGAACAAATGTTCGACCGTAATTCAGCCCAAGTTCCGAAGGAATCAGTTGACACGGCTTTCCATCTTGTACTATAATTCCCTATAACAAATGAGTTCGTGAAATACAGTTTTGAAAGGAGAGATCACAATGTTTCAGAAGACACCGCCGATGGGCTGGAATTCCTGGAATACCTTTGGCCCGGATATTAATGAAGATGTTATTTTGACGATGGCAGACGCCATGGTGGAAAAGGGATATCTTGCGAAAGGCTATGAATATCTTGTAATTGACGACTGCTGGTCGCTTCACGAGCGGGACAGAGAAGGCAGACTTCAGGCAGATCCGGAGAAATTTCCGCACGGGATGAAGTACGTTGCGGACTATGTCCATGAAAAAGGCCTGAAATTCGGCATGTACAGCTGTTCCGGCACCCAGACCTGTGCGGGCTATCCGTCAAGCTTTGACCATGAGTTTATTGACGCGGAAACCTTCGCTTCCTGGGGTGTCGATTTCCTGAAATACGATTACTGCTATCATCCGAAGACGGTTCCGGGACGCGTGCTGTATCACCGGATGGCAAATGCCCTCAACAACTGCGGCCGGGACATCCTGTTCTCTGCCTGTTCCTGGGGTGCGGACGAGACTGCGAAGTGGATCAAGGAAACAGGCGCTTCGATGTGGCGCTCCACGGGCGATATTTTCGACGGCTGGGAGAGCATTAAGAAACTGACTTATCAGCAGCTTGAGATTCTGCCCTACGCGGGCGTCGGCTGCTTCAACGATATGGATATGCTCGTCGTTGGTATGCACGGCAAGGGAAATGTGGGCCTCGGCGGCTGTTCAAGCCTGCAGTACCGGACGCATTTTTCGATCTGGGCGCTGATGGGATCGCCTCTTATGATCGGGTCGGACATCCGCGAAATGCCTGACGAGGACCTTGCGACGCTGCAGAATGAGGAAATGATCGCAATCAACCAGGATCCCGCGTGCAGGCAGCTTGCAGAGCTCACTTCCTTTGGCTGGAAGCCGGAGGACCTTTTAGTGCTGTTCCGGCCGCTATCTCAGGGAGATCTTGCGATCGGCCTCTTCAACCTTTCGGATGAAGACCGGCATATGGGCTTTGTGATCGACGAAATGGGCATTCCCGTGAGCTCCAATAAGACGCTTCTTCTGCACGACGTCTGGTCGAAGCAGGACGTTCTCGTGAAAAACGAAACCTATACCGAGCGTGTCGAGGCTTACGGCTGCCGCGTTTTCCGCGCAAAGGTCGTGAATAAATAAGATGGAAACCTGCAGAAAGTGCGGGCGGCCCTTAAAATCCCTGGAGGTCGGCGCCACGAAAAAGTTCATCAACCGCGGGGCAGAAGAGTTCTGCTGCCTGACCTGCCTCGCCGGAGAATTCCATGTGACAGAGGCACTGCTTCTTGAGAAAATCGAGCAGTTCAAAAGACAGGGCTGCACGCTTTTTGACTGATATCGGGCATCATTGTACTGACTGAAAGGAAACAACTGAATATGAAACTGCTGTTCAAGCTGAGCCGTGAGGCGATTCGTTATAAAGGACTGTACTTTTTTGCCATTTTTGCCACACTGGGGCTGACGCTGGTGAATCTTGCGGCACCGCGCGCGCTTTCAAGGATGACGGGTATTGTGAGCGCGGGCGTTGACGAGCCGGGCCTTCGGCAGATCGGCATCCTTGTAATCATCCTGATCGGGCTGTATCTTCTGAGGATTCTGTTCCGTTTCATGAGCAACTATCTCGCGCACAAAGCGGCATGGTACCTGGTCGGTGACCTTCGGACCAAGGTTTACGACAAGCTGGAGCGCATGCACCTCGGCTTCTTCCACGACAAGCAGACCGGTGACCTGATGAGCCGCGTCGTGAACGACACCCGGGATTTTGAGCTTCTGTATGCACACATGATTCCGGAAACGATCACCAATGTTGTGACTTTTGTCGGCGTCTTCACCGTCCTTCTGATTCTGAACTGGAAGCTTGCCCTGATCACCTGCGCACCGATTCCGCTGATCCTCGTGTCCGGCATCATTTTCGGCAAAAAGGTGCGGCCGTATTTCCGGATTTCACAGAAGAAGATGGGCGAACTGTCCGGCAAGCTGCAGGACAATCTCTCGGGTGTTCATGAAATCCAGTCCTTTGGGCGGGAAGAGTACGAGACCGGCCGCGTGGACGAGAAGAATTTCGAACATGTGCGGGCGATGCTGCAGGCGCTGAAGATCAGTGCGGTGTTCCACCCTTCAGTCGAATTTATCAGCTCGCTCGGTACGATTCTCGTCGTCGGATTCGGCGGATATCTTGCGTATCGCGGAAATCTCGGCGTGGAATCCGTCGTGGCATTCCTTCTGTACCTTTCCCTGTTCTACCAGCCGATTACGGGACTTGCAAACCTGGTTGAGAGCATGCAGCAGTCTCTCGCCGGCGCGGAGCGTGTCATGATGATCCTGGATGCGCCGTATGAAATCAAGGACAAGCCCGGCGCGAAGGATCTTGAGAACGTGGAAGGCGACATCAGCTTTGACCATGTGAGCTTCTACTATGAAGAGGGCGCGCCGGTTCTGGAAGACGTTTCTTTCCACTGCGAACCCGGCAAAATGCTGGCTCTTGTAGGTCCGACCGGTGTCGGAAAAACCACGCTGACGCAGCTGATTTCACGTTTCTATGAGCCGCAGTCCGGCCGGATTTTAGTAGACGGACAGGATATCCAGAACGTGACGATCGAAAGCCTCCGGAAAAACATTTCCCCGGTGCTGCAGGATACTTTCCTGTTCAACGGGACAATTGCCGAGAACATCGGCTACGCGCGTCCGGATGCCGATATGGATGAGATTATAGAGGCTGCCAAGGCCGCCAATATCCACGAGGACATCATGGCGATGTCCGACGGCTACAATACCGAAGTCGGGGAGCGCGGCCTCAGGCTTTCGGGCGGACAGAAGCAGCGCGTTGCGATTGCCCGCGCGATTCTCCGGCGTTCGCCGATCATCATCCTTGACGAAGCGACGGCCTCCGTTGACGTGGAGACCGAGCAGCAGATCCAGAAAGCCATCGCCGGAATCGCCGGGAAGCGTACGATCATTGCGATCGCACACCGGCTGTCGACGATCCGGAATGCCGACCAGATCCTTGTGATCGAGAACGGTTCCGTGACGGAACGCGGCACGCATCAGGAGCTTCTGGAACTTGGCGGCGCCTATGCGCGCATGCATGAAATCCAGGCTGCGGCAGCGACAAGGGGCGGAATCGCCTGATTAAAACCGTTTCAGTTCCGGGAGGAAAAGGCCCGGGACGGATAGGATGTTTTATGAAATATTACCAGATCAGGGAACTTCTCACTCCCTGCAGCGAAGAAGATATCCGGGACCGCAGCTTCCAGTATGTTGCGGTCCTGAACAGTGCGGAGTGGAAGGCGAATGCCGAGCAGTTCGACATGATGATCGATCTCGAGCTCGACCCGAAAAACGTGCTCGAGACAAAGGCGGTTGTCAATTACGACTCGCTGACCGGTACCTTTTTCGTGCCGGACCGCTCGGATATCACGGGAAAGCAGAACACCTTTGCCTTTGCGCTCGACGAAAAGGGAATCGTACTGATCGACGACGACGCCTATGTCTACGAACTCGTGGAATCGGTGCGAAAGCAGAAGAAATGGCTCTATCCGAGCCTGGAGCGCTTTCTGTATGATTTCCTGGAGCAGATGATCGGGCCGGATCTTCGGCTTTTGGAGGAAACGGAGCACCGGCTGAACCTGGCGGAGGAGGAGATCCTTCAGGGCG
>CADCPV010000160.1 GCA_902803345.1 uncultured Eubacteriales bacterium
CAGATCATCGCGGTTGAGCCGGCTTCCTGCCCGAGCTTCACAAGAGGCACCTTTGCATACGACTTCTGCGATACCGGCATGATCTGCCCGCTCGCCAAGATGTACACGCTCGGCTCCTCCTTCATTCCTTCTGCGAACCACGCCGGCGGCCTCCGCTTCCACGGCATGAGCACCGTGCTTTCGCAGCTCTACCATGACGGCCTCATGGAAGCCCGCGCTGTCGAGCAGTCCGACGTTTTCGAAGCCGCCGAATACTTCGCCCGCGTCGAAGGCATCCTGCCCGCTCCGGAAAGTTCTCACGCGATCCGCGTTGCGATCGACGAAGCCCTGAAGTGCAAGGAAACCGGCGAAGAGAAGACCATCGTCTTCGGCCTCACCGGCACCGGCTATTTCGACCTCGTAGCTTACCAGAACTACAACGACGGCACCATGACCGATTACATCCCCACGGATGAAGAAATCGCTGCTTCCGTCGCGAAACTCCCGAAACTGTAAGGCTTACGAGCCGAACACAGGGGCTGCCGCTCAAAAGCGGCAGCCCCTGTGTTCGGAAAAGCCATAGCTAAGATTGTTACAGCCCGAAGAAATCGAGGGCTTTCTGGATCGCAAGGTCCCAGTAGCGCCACTCATGCGCAAGACCTGGAACCGTGTAGACTTCCACGTTTTCGATGCCCAGCTCCTCGAAGAGCGCCAGGGTATCCGGAAGCTCGGAAATGATCCGCTTGTCCTCTTCGCCTGCACCGATGAAGAATTTCGGCATCTGTACACCCTTTGCGATCTGGTCCCTGAGAACCTTTACCGTGTTCTGGTAGGAATTGACAAACTCCTCTTCTCCGCCCTCAAAGTTGATGGCGGATTTTTTCATGCGCTCCCACATCGGGGCGCCGGAATTCCGCATCTTGTTGAAATCGCTCGGATTTGCCGAAAGAATCGCCGCGCCTGCAAATTTCTCCGGATGGTTGAAGGCATAGACACAGGTACCGCGCCCGCCCATCGATAGGCCGGCGATGTAGTTGTCTTCGCGCTTGTCGGAAGCCGGGAACCAGTTGTAAATGAGCGGCATCAGTTCTTCTGTCAGATAATCGAACATATTGAAGCCCGTCCCGAATGCCGGCCAGTTCGCGTAGTTGCTGTTCAGCGCGGACGGCATCACGACAATCAGATTCTTTTCCGAAGCATAGAGTTCTATCATGGATTTCCGGATCCAGTCCGAATAGTCGCCGAAAGTCCCGTGCAGAAGCCACAGAACCTTGTACTTTTTCCCGCTCCCGTAGAATTCCTTCGAGGAAATGTCATGCGGCCGATCCGGCAGAATCACGCCGACATTGTGGTTGTTCATAAGATACTCGCTCTCAAAATTCAGTGTAACCAGTGCCATTTTCGTTGTCCTCCTTGGCTCTATTTTGTTTTACAGTGTCACCCCGTCCTTAAATATCGCGATTTCATGGGATCCGTTCCGCTCGTTTGCGGTTTTCCGGCCTTCGGCAAATGCAAGCACCGCTTCAAAGAAATCTGCATCCGCCGCTTTCGGATTGTCCAGTGCAGGTGAAGCGTCGAAATCAATCCAGTTCCGTTTCCGCTCTGCAAGATCGGCATTCGACGAAACCTTCACGACCGGCACCGGAGAACCGAGCGGCGTCCCGCGGCCTGTCGTAAACAGGATCAGGCTGCAGCCGGCCGCGGCAAGATTCGTAACTGCCACCATATCATTTCCGGGACCTTCCAGAAGATACAGCCCCGACGGCCGTGCCTGGTCTGTTCCGCCGATCCGGTCTCCGTAACCAAGAACGCCCATGACCGGCCTGCTGCCGCTCTTCTGCGTACAGCCGAGCGATTTGTCCTCCAGCGTCGTGATGCCGCCGGCGATATTGCCGGGTGAAGGATTCTCGTAAACCGTTTGGCCATGCGAAACAAAATAATCCTTATATCGGTAGATCAGATCGACTGTCTGGTCGAACACTTCGCGCGATATGGCGCGGTCCATCAGAAGCCGCTCTGCGCCGAACATTTCCGGGACCTCGGTGAGTACCGCTGTACCGTCAAGCGTGGTAAATGCATCCGTGAAACGGCCCAGAAGCGGATTTGCGGTAATACCCGAATACCCGTCCGAACCGCCGCATTTCAGGCCGATCGTAAGTGCTGACAACGGACAGGAGACTCTCCTGTCCCGGGCCATCCTGTCGCAAAGTTCCGCAATCAGGAGCTTCCCCGCCACGATCTCATCCGCTTCTTCCTGACACAGAAGAAACCGGATCCTGTCAGGATCGGTATCCCGGAGCATCGGCCGGAAGGATTCCATTGTATTGTTTTCGCAGCCGAGACCGACGATCAGCACGCCGCCCGCGTTCGGATTCAGCGCAAGGCCCGCAAGAATCTGCTGCGTCCGAAGAAGATCCCCGCCGAGCTGCGAGCAGCCGTAAGGGTGCGTCAAAGCAATAGGATGCATCGTCTGTCCGGTCTGAGGATCCGGAAACGAACATTCAGCTGCCAGCCTTTCCGCGACCGAATTCACACAGCCAACCGTCGGAATGATGAAAAGTTCGTTCCGTGTACCGGCGCGGCCGTTGCTCCGAAGATACCCCATAAAGCACCTGTTTTCCGCATGAATTGGCTTTTCTTTCTTCGGAAAAGCACCGTGAAATTCATACTCCTCATGCTCCGAAAGGGACGTCGCCATGTTTTCGGTGTGAACGCGTTCGCCGGCCCTGATGTCTCTTGTCGCACGCCCGATCGGATTTCCGTATTTGATAACAGGCTCCCCTGACGCGATGTCCCGGACCGCCTCCTTGAAGCCGGTCTCAAGGTCTACCGCAACATTATCCGCTGGATGGATCTGATACAGTCTTTTCATCTTCCCGATTCAGCCTCTCTTCAGTTCTTCGCATCCGGCTTCCCGGAAATCCCGCCCACGATCTCGTAGATATCCTGGCCTGCACGATTTTCAAAGTATTCCTTCAGCGCGAGATTGGTGTTCCATTTCCCGGGATCGTAAAAGCCATACCGCGCTTTTACATCGTTCATCCGGTCGATGATATCCATGACGCCTTCCGATCCCGATATCGCATCACAGAGCTGGATCAGCCGGTCGTAGTCGTCAAATTCCGCTTCCGAGAGTTTCGTCCGGATCAGTTCGGTCTCTTCCTCTGTCGTGTCGAAATTGCCGACATAATCATCGATCCGTTTTCCGTTGAAGGAATGCGTCAGGCAGATCCGCGCCGCATCGTCAAAGCCGAGGGACATCATATAGGAATATCCGTCCGACACATGCCCGAGATGCCGCTTGCCGAACCGTCTTCCGATATCATGCATCAGGCCGAGCACATAGGCTTTATCCGGGTCCATTCCGCACTTTTCGGCAATTCTTTCCGCACAGCGCGCCGCAACCCGGCTATGGTTTCCCCAGGGGCCGGGGTTCAGCGCTTCGCCTTCCAGAAGAAGTGCTTCCGCTTCCTGTCTTTTCGGATACATTCTTGTTGAAAATCCCTTTCTTATCAGGCAAACTCAAACCACCGGTCCTTCGGCTCTTCCATAATCCTTCGGTAATAAACCTCCGCATCATCTGCAAATACCGAAATATCCTCACCGAACAGCGACGCATCCCGAAGCAGTTCCCGGAATTCCCCTTCCCGCATCTTTTTCGTCACTTCCGGATCGTCGTCCGGCGTGCCCTTTTTGTAGAAAGCGACGAGCGCCGCGAGAGAAAAGCAGAGGCAGGGCGGATTTTTGCCGAATTTCTCCCGGTATTCGAGCATCGTCGGGAGGTCGCGCACCCGGAACTTACTCACCGAATTCAGCGCGATGGACTGCAGCCGGTGCTGGATAAATGGATTCTCAAAGCGGCCGAAAACAGATTCGGCAAATTCCCGGTTGCCGTTCTGATCGCCGAGAACCGGCAGGATCTCCGTTGTGACGAGCCGTTCAATGAACCCGCGCACGACAGGTTCGCGCATGGCCTCTCCGACCGTTGCCAGGCCGTAGAGAAGCGCCGCCGGCACCATTCCGGTATGGGTGCCGTTCAGGATCCTTACTTTTCGTTTCTTATACGGACTGACATCGGCGGTCCATACGACCGGAAGGCCGGAGCGCTTCAGCGGGAATTCATCCTCGTGATCTCCCTCGATCACCCACAGTGCGAAAGGCTCCGTTGTATCAATCATCCGGTCGCCGCCGCATTCTTCAATCAGCGCCGGAAGATTCGGGTCGTCTTTGGGATAGCCCGGCGTGATCCGGTCAACAAGCGTATTGCAGAAGGAATTTTCCCCGCGGATCCATTCGGAAAAGGCCTCCGGAAGCTCCCAGAGCGCTGCGTACCGAAGCACATAGTCCCGCAGAAAATCCGCATTATGGTCGATCAGCTCGCAGGGGAGCAGGATAAAGCCCGGAAGGCCGAGCTGATACCGCTTCCACAGAAAAGCCGTGAGCTTCGCCGGGAAGGATTTCGGCGGCCGGTCGGAGAGCTTCTCGGTTCCGAGGTATTCGATGCCTGCTTCCGTCGTATTGGAAACGATTATCCGAAGCTCCGGATTCTCTGCCAGCAAAAGATATGCTTCGTAATCCTCATAGGGATTCACACAGCGCGAAATCGAGCGGATTTCGGTACGTTCGGAAACCGTTTCCCCGTTCTCCATCCCGCGGATATAGAGGTGATACCGGCAGTCCTGTTCCATAAGAACCGAGGTCAGCCCCCGCTCGATCGGCTGAACAATGACCGCTTTCCCTTCATAAGTTCCCTGCTCATTCATCCGATGCAGAAAATAATCGACAAATCCCCG
>CADCPV010000161.1 GCA_902803345.1 uncultured Eubacteriales bacterium
GAAGAGAAAAAGCAGATTGTCGGGGAGATTCTTCGGGAGATTGGCAGGGACTGCGGTTTTCCGGAAGAAACCGATCCCGGGAAGGCGGCATACCTTTTGAATGATGAAATCGCAGATGAGGAGATCCGGAATCTGCATATTCTGACAGCAGTTCAGGAAAGATGACGAGGAGGGACAGACATGGAACTGACATTTGATCTGGCAAAGGAACTGAACCGGGAAGCGGTGACGGAAGAGCACCTGATCATCCACTCTCTGAATGTGGCCTACGCGATGGAGGCGATGGCGAAGCATTTCGGCGAGGACCCGGAGCACTGGAAAGCGGTCGGCTACCTGCACGACTTCGACTACCAGAACTATCCGGAGGAGCATCTGCAGCATACGGAGAAAGAGCTTCTCATGCTCGGCGTGGATTCCGCGGATGTGCGGGCAATCATGAGCCACGGCTATGAGATCTGCTCAGATGTAAAACCGGAAACGAATCTGGAGAAGAGTCTTTTCACCGTGGACGAGCTGACCGGAATCATTCAGGCCTGTGCCAGGATGCGGCCGAACGGCATTTCGGATCTCGAGCTCAAGAGCTTTATGAAAAAGTACAAGGACAGGCGCTTTGCCGCAAAATGCAGCCGCGAAACGATTGAGAAGGGCTGCGGGATGCTCGGCATGGAAGTCAGGGATGTCGCGGAGATCTGCATCGACGGCATGCGCAGTCACGCGGAAGAAATCGGGCTTCTCGGGACGGCTCACTGAGAGGTTCCGGCCTGTTCCGGTTCGTATACGAGCTGATTTTCAAGCGCGAGAGAGGTCCGGGTGTCGGAGACTTCCTTCACATAGTCCCAGATCAGCGGATCGCTCATAAGCTTTTTCCAGGCTGCATAGACATTTTCCAGGTATTCTCTGGAAAAGGGAAGCTTCTCACGGATGATCGGGCAGGTGTAGGGAATATAGAAATTGCAGTAGATGAGCTGCAGCCTGCCATCCGGGGTCAGGTGCGGCTCCAGAGGAAAACTTCGGCACTGAATCGGGCGTAGACTGCGTTTGCAGGTTTCCGGGCCGTGACAGGAAACGGTCAGGAAGGACTCACCCCAGGATGATGGGATATAGTGGTCTTTGGTCCGCTGAACTTCCCACCGGAGCCAGGGGTCGCTTTGGTCATGGAGGGCTTCCTCCCCGGGGAAGATGTAGAGGAACAGATGCGATTCCGGGAAAGCGTCCGCGCGGCAGCAGATGGAATTGCAGCGCTTCCCGCAGTCGTATGGGAACGGCGAAACCCGGTCAAACATTTTATAGATTTCACGATATTCATCACGGCTCAGCATAGGAAAACCTCCTGCGGGACAAAACTTCTGATACGGTTATCATAACATTTTCAGACAGCGCCCGCAAGAGAAAACGGCGAAAGCGGCGGCGCAATTTATCTGCACACAGGAGAGGAGACACAGACATGATTGAAGAGACCAAAACACTCGGCGAGCTTCTGAGTGACCCGCGGATCAGGCCCATCGCGGCGGATGCAATCCGGGACATGGACCTCACACAGGATGCAATGTGGAATAAAACCCTGAAGGAACTTCGGGAAGAACAGTTCGGCGGGAATCTGAATGCCGGATTCTCAAGACTTTATGAAGCAGCAGAGAGCGGGAACTGGTATTATCCGATCTATTCCGCGGAGGAGTGCAGCGGGGACGACAGCAAAAAGGACGTCAATCTGGTCTGGTTCCCCGCGAAGGACAAGGCGGCTTCAAAGAGACCTTATATCCTTCTCGTTCCCGGCGGCGGTTTTGTCAATGTCTGGAACCTGACGGAAGGCTGGCCGGTCGCGGCGCAGTTTAATGACCTCGGGTATCATGTCTTTATCCTGACCTACCGGGTGTGTGATATTCCCCGGCTTCTGGACCGGGAGATGGAGGACTTCGCCCGGGCGATCCGTTTTATCGGCGAACACGAAAAAGAGTTTTCTGTTAATGCAGCACGCTATATCACCTGCGGTTTCTCTGCAGGCGGGTATCTCGTCTGCCTGTGGAACGTCGCAGAAAAAGGCTATGCGCATTATGACCTTCCGAAACCGCAGGCTGTCTTCCCCGTTTACCCGGTGGTCAGCGTGAAGCTTCTTCTTCGGGAGGTGGACCAGTTTGAACCGCAGTCCGCCGAACAGCTTTTCGGCTGCGATCTTCAGACTGCGGCGAACTCGTTCTATGAGATCCCGGAGCATGCGGAAGGCTTCCCGCCCTGCGCCATTTTCCTTTCCGCCGGTGATACGCTCGTGGATCCCGAAAACTCGAAGATGCTCGCAAAAGCGCTGGACAGCCTTTCCATCCCCTGCCGGCTGGAGATCGGCCCGGAAGGCGGCCACGGCTTTGCAGACGGAAGCTTTATGTGCATGGATGGCTGGACCGGGCGTGCGATCCGGTGGTTTGAAGAGCTGCAGGGAGGAAAGGGATGAATTATCATTTCCTGAACAACGGCCTTCCGGTGGATGCGGTGTTTCCGGATGAAGAAGTACAGCAGGTTTACATCCCGCTTCTTTGGCATCTTCAGGAGCTCCAGGAACAGAGAGGCAGACGGATCCTTGTGATGCTTGCCGCGCCTCCCGGGGCGGGGAAAAGTACGCTTGCGGCTTTTCTTCAGGATCTGTCTGAAAAGCTTCGGATGAAGCCGCTGACTGTGATCGGCATGGACGGCTTCCACCGCTATCAGGAGTACCTTCTGAGCCACTATACGGAGCGGAACGGGGAAGCGATTCCTTTGGTGAAGATCAAAGGTGCACCGGAGACTTTTGATCTTGAGAAGCTGTCAGAGCGGGTCCGGCGCGTCGCGGCAGGCGATCGCTGCGGATGGCCCGCCTATGACCGGACGCTTCACAATCCGGTGGAGGATGCGGTCACAGTTGACGGGGATATCGTGCTTCTGGAAGGAAATTACCTGCTTCTTGATGAGTTGGGCTGGCGTGAACTTTCGGACTGTGCGGATTATACAGTCTTTCTTGAGGCAGAGGAGGGACTTCTTCGGGAACGGCTTGTGAAACGGCAGGCAGAAAGCGGAAAACCCTATGAAGAAGCTGTGCGCTTCGTGGAAAACAGCGATCTGGTGAACGCGCGGCTCGTGCTTCAGAAATCCCTGCCTGCAGATCTTGTCATTCCCGTAACAGCCTGATCCGAAAGATCCGTTCTGCAGTGATTTTGAAATGCTTTTGAAATCTCCGAGGAGGCTTGACACTGCCTCCGGGCAATGTTATGATGAAGGCAGCTAAACAGGAGTGCCGAATCAGATCGTGAAGGAAAAATGCCGGCTTAGCCGGCATTTTTTGGGATCGGACTCCAAAAAACCGAAAAGGAGAAGAGAAGCGATGAACAAGAACATTCCTTTGTACGACACCTCGCTTTCTGTCGCGGAACGCGCGAAATGGCTGGTATCCCAGATGACGCTCGAAGATAAATTCGAGGGCTTCGCACGGGGACTGCAGGTATCAGCTCTCGGCATTCAGGGACGGACCATCTGCGGCGAAGGCGCGCACGGCGTACAGGCACGGGCCGGGCAGCGGGAAGCATACGAGCCGACGCCGACGACTTCCTTTACCCAGCCGATCGGCATGTCCGGTACTTTTGACGTCGATCTGATCAACCGCGCCGGAAATATTACCGGCAAGGAGTCGCGTGCATTCGGAAACGCCGTGAATCCGGGCGGCGGAGCGATGCGGCTTGCGCCGACAGTTGATCTGTGCCGCGATCCGAGATGGGGCCGCAACGAAGAAGGCTACGGCGAGGACCCGTATCTGACCGGCAAAATGGCGTCTTCCTATATCCGCGGCATGCAGGACGAGCATAACTATGACGGCTCCCCTGTAAAGCCTGGCGAGAGAGGCGACCGGATCCGTACAGCCTCCACGATGAAGCATTTCTATGCAAACAATCAGGAATACCGCCGCTGCTACGACAGCTTCGACATCAGCGACAAGGTCAAATACGATTATGAACTGGAGCCTTACCGCTACTGCTGCCTCGAGGGCCATGCGGAAGCGGTCATGACTTCCTATAATGAAATCAATCACGTGCCGGCAATGCTGAACCATGAGGTACAGGATATCCTGAAGGACCAGTGGGGCCTGCATTATGCGATGACGGACGGCGGCGACTTCCTGCAGACCGTGAATTTCCATCATTATTATGAAAGCCACGCCGAGTCGCTTGCGGAAGGCGTGAAAGCAGGCGTTGATGCGATGCTCGATATGCCTGCCCGGGTCTCCGAAGCCGCGAAGGAAGCATATGAGCGCGGACTGATTACGGAAGAGGAGATGGACAAGTCCCTTCTCTGCACGGCGACGACGCTGATCCGCATGGGCTTCTTTGATCCCGTGGATCCGTATGCGGACCTCGACATGGCAGATGTCGGAACGGATGAGGCCAAGGCGATTGCGCGTGAGATGGCCGAGAAGAGCAACATTCTCCTGAAGAATGAAAACGGCTTCCTGCCCCTGAAGACGGACGACAATATTGCGGTGATCGGCCACATTGCCGACAGCTGGTATATGGACTGGTACTCCGGAAAGCCGACCTACAAGGTGACGCTTAAGGCCGGTCTTCAGAAGAAAACGCACCGGAAGCTTCCCTACGACAGCGGGCTCGACCTGATCCGCCTGAAATACGGTGACAAATACCTCGGCGGCAGCGTACCCGCGCCGGGATGGCCGCCGAGAGAGGAGAACGGTCCTGCACAGCTTGTACTTGTGGACAAGGCAGAGGACGCGGTCGTATTCGAACACACCAACTGGGGCGAAGGCTCGAACTTCCTTTATGCGCCGGCTTACGGGAAATATCTGACGGTCGGAAACGACGGTACGGTCTCGATCAGCTCCTCCGATCCCTACGCCTGGTTTGTCGTCGACAGCCTGACAATCGGAACCGCGGACGCGGTGAAGAAAACAACTCCGCCGAGAAACGCGAACAATATTGAACTCAATAAATACTGGGAAGACGAGCCGGGCGATATCAAAATCTACTGTTTCGGCAAGCGTTCCTTCCGTGTGTCAGACGGCGTACTGATGACAGATCCGCTCCGGAAGATCCAGCCTGTCGAAGGCGCACAGGAAGGCGGAAACGTCGCAGAGAGCTATTATGGATCTTCGGAGGATGCTTCTGTTCTGACAGTCGAAATCGTGAGTTCCGGCATCGAACGCGCACAGGAACTTGCGAAGAAGGCGGACAAGGTGATCGTTGCTTTAGGCTGCAACCCGGTTGTCAACGCGAAAGAGGAGATTGACCGCAGTACGATCGCAATGATCCCCGAACAGGAGCGGCTTGTCGAAGCGGTTTATGCGGCGAACCCGAATGTCGCTGTGGTGCTTCTTTCGAACTATCCCTACGCGATCAACTGGATGCAGGAGCATGTGCCGGCAATTCTGACGAATGCGACAGGCTCCCAGGAAATGGGAAACGGCCTTGCGGCGGCGATCTTCGGCGATGTGAATCCGGCAGCGCGCGTGCCGATGACCTGGTATCTTTCGGATGAGGATCTTCCGCCGATGGAGGATTATGACCTGATCCATCATCCGAGGACCTACCGGTACTTCGACAAACCGGTGCTGTATCCTTTCGGTTACGGTCTGTCCTACACGAAATTCAGCTACCAGTTCCTGGCAGTCGAGAAGAAAGACAGCGGCGGACTCAAAGTGTCCGTACAGGTTTCGAATACCGGAGACTCTGCAGGAGATGAAGTTGCGCAGCTCTACATCAAACGGATTTCCGAATCGGAGACGGTTCACCCGATCCGAAGGCTTATCGGATTTGTCCGGCTGCACGATCTGAAGCCCGGTGAGACCAGGAAAGCAGAATTTATAGTCAACCCCTGTGATCTCGAGATCTATATGGAGAAGCTCGGCAGGAAGATTATCGAGCCCGGAAAATACTTCGTGTATGCCGGCAGGAACTGCCTCGATGAGGCGGTGTGCGCTGAAATAGAACTGTAAGTGCTGTGAATAGTAACCAGGAAAACACAAGATCTTGTGTTTTCCTGTTGACAACTTAACAAAATATGCTATACTAAGGGCTGTCCGCGCTTTTTCGGACAGCCCTGTCTTTGTGTTTTTCGAAAGGATCGATTCATATGTTTAACGGTTTTCAGAAAATGACCCTTCTTGATTTCCCGGGAAAGGTGGCCTGCACGCTTTTTACGGGCGGCTGCAACATGCGCTGTCCCTTCTGCCATAATGCGCTTTTAGTGAAGGAAGCGGCAGAGCTTCAGGAGATTTCCGAAGAGACCATCCTGTCGTACCTGAAGAAACGGCAGGGAATCCTGGACGGGGTTGCCATCACGGGCGGAGAGCCCCTTCTGTGGCCGGATTTGCCGCTTTTTATCGAGAAAGTCCGTGCGCTCGGGTTTTTAGTCAAGCTGGACACGAACGGCACGAAACCGGCCTTTTTGAAGCAGCTCGTCGAAGGCGGGCTTGTCGACTATGTGGCGGTCGATATCAAGAATTCGAAGGAGAAATACGCAGAGACCTGCGGCATTCCGGGCTTTTCCATCCAGCCTGTGGAGGATACGGTTTCCTTCCTTTTAGAGGGGCATGTGCCTTATGAATTCCGGACAACGGTCGTTTCGGAGTATCACGAGGTTTCCGATTTTGCGAAGATCGGCGAATGGATCCGCGGAGCGGAGCGGTACTTCCTTCAGGAGTTCGTTTCACAGGAGGAGCTTGTGGGAAACCGGGAGCTTCACGCGGTGAAAAAGGAAACGATGGAAGAGATGCTGCGTACAATCCGGCCGTATGTGAAAGAGGCTTCGATCCGGGGGCTTTGATCCCGCCGGAGGACGGAATCAGGTTTAACGAAAAGAAGGCTGAAAAAAGTTCACCGGAAAAAATGTTAAGCATTTCCCGGAATTCACGGAACCATCCCCGCGAATTCCCGAAATCCCACCCGAAAGAATGTTAAACTCCTGAAGAGAATGAAAAGAAAACACAAGATCTTGTGGTTTGGTGCTTGACAAAACACCACAGAATGTTGTATCATGTATTTCGTTCCCGCAGGGCTTCTGTGCGCATTTTTGGCGCGCAGAGGGCGGACAGAGAGGTTAAACGGCAGCGCCCGGAAACGGCATGGGGCAGCAGCCGTATGCACGATAAAGAAACACAGCAAGCAATACAAAAAGGGGTAAAACGAGATGTATCGCGTAGTGAAAAGAGACGGCAAACAGGTCGATTTCAACATCAGCAAAATCACAGCGGCAATCACGAAGGCATTTGATGCCTGCGAGATGCAGTACCATCCGGATGTGATCGATTTTCTCGGGCTGAAGGTGACAGCCGATTTCGAGTCCAAGATCGAAAACAACCAGGTGACGGTCGAACAGATCCAGGACTCGGTCGAGTCTGTCCTGATCCGCGCCGGCTACGACGAGGTCGCCAAGGCCTACATCCTTTACAGAAAGCAGCGGGAGCGTTTCCGTAACTTGTCGACGACCCTTCTTGACTACCGGCAGGTCGTGGACAATTATCTGAAGGTAAACGACTGGCGCGTCAAGGAGAATTCGACGGTGACCTATTCGGTCGGCGGCCTGATTCTCTCAAATTCCGGCGCAATTACGGCAAACTACTGGCTTTCCGAAGTCTATGACGAAGAGATTGCAAATGCGCACCGGAACGTGGATCTGCACATTCATGACCTGTCGATGCTGACCGGTTACTGTGCAGGCTGGTCCTTAAAGCAGCTGATCCAGGAAGGCCTCGGCGGCATCCCCGGAAAGATCACTTCCGCACCGGCGTCGCACCTGTCGACACTGTGCAACCAGATGGTCAATTTCCTCGGCATCATGCAGAATGAATGGGCCGGCGCCCAGGCGTTCTCCAGCTTTGACACCTACCTTGCGCCTTTTGTCAAGATCGACAACCTGAGCTACAAGGAAGTCAAACAGTGCATCCAGAGTTTCATCTACGGCGTCAATACGCCTTCCCGCTGGGGCACGCAGGCACCTTTCACGAACATCACGCTCGACTGGACCGTACCGAACGATCTTGCGGAACTCAACTGCATCGTCGGCGGCAAAGAAGTGGATTTCAAGTACAAGGACTGCAAGCGCGAGATGGATATGGTCAACAAGGCCTTCATCGAGATCATGATCGAAGGCGATGCGAACGGCCGCGGCTTCCAGTACCCGATTCCGACCTATTCGATCACGAGAGACTTCGACTGGTCCGATACCGAGAACAACCGGCTGCTGTTCGAAATGACCGCGAAGTACGGCACGCCCTATTTCTCGAACTACATCAACTCCGACATGGAGCCTTCGGATGTCCGTTCGATGTGCTGCAGGCTGCGTCTGGATCTCCGCGAACTCCGGAAGAAATCCGGCGGCTTCTTCGGCTCCGGCGAATCCACCGGCTCGATCGGCGTTGTCACGATCAACATGCCCCGGATCGCATACCTTTCCGAGAATCCGGAGGAGTTCTACAAGCGGCTTGACAAGATGATGGACATCGCGGCGCGGTCTCTGGATATCAAGCGTCACGTGATCACGAAGTTCCTGGACAACGGCCTGTATCCCTATACCAAGCGTTATCTCGGAACCTTCTCGAACCACTTCTCGACAATCGGCCTTGTCGGCATGAACGAAGTCGGCCTGAATGCGAAGTGGCTCCGCGCCGACATGACGCACGAGAAGACGCAGAAGTTCGCGGCGGAAGTCCTGAACCACATGCGCGGCCGTCTGTCCGATTATCAGGAAATGTACGGCGACCTGTTCAACTTAGAAGCGACGCCCGCCGAGTCTACGGCTTACCGCTTCGCGAAGCACGACGTCAAGATGTATCCCGGCATTATCACGGCTGCCAAGAGCTGCGACGATACGCCGTATTACACGAACTCCTCGCATCTGCCGGTCGGCTACACCGAGGACATCTTCTCGGCGCTTGACGTGCAGGACGAACTGCAGACCCTTTATACTTCCGGCACCGTTTTCCACGCCTTCCTCGGGGAGAAGCTTCCGAGCTGGAAGAGTGCAGCGGAGCTCGTCCGGAAGATTGCAGAGAACTACCGCCTGCCGTATTATACGATGTCTCCGACCTACTCCGTATGCCGGACACACGGCTATATCGCCGGCGAAGTCACGAAGTGCCCCGAGTGCGGTGCCGTGACCGAGATTTACAGCCGCATCACCGGTTACTACCGTCCGGTCCAGAACTGGAACGATGGCAAGACGCAGGAATTCAAGGACCGCAAGGTTTACGATATCGGCGCTTCCCGGCTGATCAGAAGGCGCGCGGATGCGGTTGCGGCCGCCCGCGATGAAAAAGTCAGTGAAGCTCGGGAGGCCGAGCTGAACAAAGAGTTCCCGACCCCTGCTGCGGCACAGGATGCAGCTCCCGAAAAGGAAGCTCCGAAGACCGGAACCGGCGCAGCGATCAGACTCTTCGCAACGACAACCTGCCCGAACTGCAAGATCATTGCCGCACAGATGGATCGGATGGGCATTCCCTACGAGAAGATCTATGCGAATGAGCATCCGGAAGAGGCACGGGCCCTCGGCATCCGTCAGGCACCGACTCTCGTTGTGGACCGGGACGGCGAACTTGTGAAATATACGAACGTTTCCGAGATCAAGAAGTTTCTTGCACAGCTTCCGGTAGAAGCGTAACAAGTGAGTTTTTGAAACAGCCGGGGCTGCCGCATGCGGCAGCCCCGGCTGTCATGAAAGGACATTTCCATGGTTGATATTCTGATTATCGGCGGCGGCCCGGCAGGCCTGACCGCGGCAGTTTACGCGGGACGCGCGGAAAAGACCGCGCTCATCATCGAAAAGGATGCATTCGGCGGACAGATTACCCATTCGCCGCGAGTCGAAAATATCCCGGGTTTTGTGAGTCTTTCCGGGAATGAATTTGCCGAAAAGCTCGTGGACCAGGCAATTGCCCAGGGTGCGGAATTCGAGTCGGGAGAGGTGACAAAGCTTCGGAAAGATCCGGAAACCGGCATCTTTACAGCGGTCACGGAATTCGGCGAATACGAGGGAAAAGCGGTCATTATTGCAACCGGCGCGAAGCACCGCGAACTCGGAATTGCGCGCGAACATGAGCTTGAAGGCGTGAGCTACTGTGCGGTCTGCGACGGCGCTTTCTACAAAGGAATGGAAGTCGGCGTTGTGGGCGGCGGAAACTCTGCCTTACAGGAAGCGGTCCTTCTTTCGGGACTCTGCAAAAAGGTCACGATCTTCCAGGATCTGCCGGTTTTGACCGGCGAGAAAAAGCTTCAGGAAGAGCTCGCCGGGAAGGATAATGTCGATGTGATCTGCGGCGTGCATGTGGAAAAGCTTCTCGGGGATACGGAGCTTTCGGGTGTTGTGATCCGAAAGACGGAGAGCGGCGCGGAACAGGAAGTCCCGCTTCAGGGCCTCTTTGTCGCAATCGGACTCCTGCCGCAGAACGAGCCCTTTACGGACTGGATTGACCTGAACCCCTGGGGCTACGCAGATTCCGACGAAACCTGTGTCACAAGATCTGCCGGTGTTTTTGCGGCCGGAGACTGCAGGTCCAAACGCATCCGCCAGGTCACGACCGCTGCTGCCGACGGTGCTGTTGCGGCGCTGAAGGCGATTGATTATATTGAGGGAAGATGAGATGATTACTGTTTCCATCTGCGGCTGCGGTTCCCGCGGCCTTTTTGCCTACGCGACCTATGCAAAGCTGCATCCGGAGAAGATGAA
>CADCPV010000162.1 GCA_902803345.1 uncultured Eubacteriales bacterium
CCTTTATCTTGTGGCCGCGGCAGCATACCTCATAATCCTCATGTATGTATTTCCCCTGATGGCCAATTTTGAAAACACGCCGCTGAACATGATCAAAAATGCTTTCATGATCGGAATGCGTTTTCTCATCTGTACCGCCCTGCAGGCAGGAGTTTATTTTCTCATGATTCTGACAGCGGTCCGTTTCTTTACGCCGATCCTCATGTTCGGGGAAGGTCTCTGCGCCCTGCTCTGCTCTTACCTGATGAACCAGATCATCCGGCAGCTCAGGGACAGAGCCCTGGCTGAGGAACTGTGAGCCGGCGCGCTTCCTCCTCCCTCCTGCGCGAGCTGAAGGGATGGAAAAAAATCCAGTATCTCCTGGATTACTACAAGTTTCCGCTGTTCCTTGCCGGAGTCTTCCTGTATGCCGTCATCTGGTTTTCGACCAGAAGCCTGACGCACAAGGATTATCTTCTGTATCTTGGCTTTGTGAATTTTGCGCCTTCCGAAACGCTCACAGAGGAGCTCACGGAAAATTACCGCAGAGAGATGGGTTATAAGGGAAAGGACGAATCAATCCTTCTTCAGAATAATCTCTTCCTCTCCTCCGATGAAAACAGTGAATATCATCCTTATACATATGCGACAAAAATGCGGATTCTCGGCGCGATCGACGCTGAACAGCTTGACCTGGTCCTGATGGACAGAGAAGCTTTTGACGCTTTCTCCCAGAACGGATACCTGGCCGACCTGCAGGCACTGCTGTCTGACGAGGCTCTGCTGAACAGCATTTCACCATCACCGGAGGATGATTCTGTCCCCGGAAGCGCTGACCAGGAAGCGGCCGGCATCGGTAAGGCTGATGAAATCCGAGGCCTCTATGACGCTGTACGGGAAGGTTTCAGTAAGAACATTTTTATTAAGGAAGACAATTCCGTGGACATGCTCCTCGGAAACGAAAGTGAATACTCCGCAGTCACTGCGGAGGCAGTCTATGGCATAGACATGTCTTCTGTATCTGCAAGGATACGGGACGCGGAACTGAATGGAACCGTCTATCTGGGAATTATAGAAAACAGTCCCCGGAAAGCAGAAGCCGTGAAATATCTGAACTTTCTGATTCAGAAACCCTGATCCGCCTGTTTTTTCTGCTGCCGGGCAATACCGTAACAGACTGAAACGCCGGATGATCTTTACTTTTTTAATTTTGTTCAATATAATCAGGAGTACACGTGATCTATGAAAGAACTTCGGTGGCGTCAGGAAAGAAGAGGTAGATTTATGGCAGGCAGAGTGACTCTCCAGGATATAGCAGATGAACTCGGGCTTTCTCGCAATACAGTTTCTAAAGCGATCAATAATACAGGGATTCTTGCGGACAACACAAGGGACCGCGTGCTTCGCAAGGCAAAGGAGATGGGCTATAAACAGTTTTCCTACCTGCAGTTCAGGGAAGATCCTGTTCAGGATCTGAACCCTCTCCTTCAGGGCTCTTCCGATGCTCCCGCAGAAGGAAAGAAAGAGATTGCGGTTCTGTCCTCGGGCTTTATCGGCAGCTCTCATTTTGCCATGACCATGCTGGACCGTTTCCAGCATGATCTCTCCGAACTCGGATACAGCATCAGCATGTACCGGATCATGCCGGAAGAGCTTAATAGCCTTCGCCTTCCCAAGTCCTGCAATCTGGAACATATCGCCGGAATCATGTGCATTGAGCTGTTTCATGCGGACTACTGCAGGATGCTCTGCGGACTTGATATCCCCCTCCTTCTGGTTGACGGACCGGTATCCATCTTTGAAGGTTCCTTCCAGGCTGACCAACTGCTGATGGACAACCAGTCCCAGCTTTTCGCCTTGCTGAAGGAGATGAAGAAGCGCGGAAAAAGCAAAGTCGGTTATATCGGAGATATCCATCACTGCCAGTCCTTCTACGAGCGCTACAGCGCCATCCTCCAGTGCGCGGATCTGCTGGGTCTGGACAATTCCTGGAATATCACCGGCGGTCCGATCGCCGTTCCGGACAACAGTTACATGCAATATGTGGAAGATTCTCTGAATGCCATGTCATCTCTTCCGGACTTATTCATCTGTGCCAACGACTTTGTCGCTCTTGATATCCTGAGCCTGTTGAAAAAGATGAACCTCTCCGTTCCGGATGATGTATGGCTCTGCGGCTTCGACGATTCTCCGGAATCGCGGATCATGTCACCCAGGCTGACTTCCATCCATATTCACAGCCAGATCATGGGACAGACTGCGGTGAATCTCCTCTTTTCCCGCATCCACTCTCCCTATATGAACTACCGGACAGTCTATACAGAGACAGACCTGATTTACAGGGAGTCCACAGGGGACCGAAAAGCGAAAAACTGAATTGCTGAAAACCGATAGACTGAAACTTTAAGAGCGGGAACCCTGATGGATTCCCGCTCCTGTTTTCTGCAGTCTTTATTCTTTTTCACAGCTGCTTCTCATTTCTGCAGCGTCTTCCGGATTCCCGGCCTCTCCGTACTTTTGGGAGCTGTTATCATTTCTCCGGCTGTTCCTCAATCCCATGGCCATTTCATCATTCGGGCACTTGATTCCAGGTTCAGTTAATCTTTCATATCCACCACATTCCGCGGCTCCTTCAGATCATCCCCCAGACTGAGCAGATAAAGACTGACATTGCTGACCGGCTGTTCCTGCCATAATCGGATTCCGTCCCTGTATTTGTCAGGATCCAGAGCTTCCCCCATTGCGTATGCCGAATTGATGCCGAGAAATGTTTCTGTCATGAGGCTGATTTCTTGGTCCGTCAGCGACGCTTCATCCATGCTGGCTCTGGCAATCTCCCTGCTTCTTGCCTCCGCAAAAGTGGCTGCCTCCTTTCGTACTTCTTCCGGCAGTTCCAGTCTCTCTGTATGATATAGCATTCTCCCGTCTGCCAGGGTCAGAATTCCATACTGGCTGGGAGCGACGGCAAGCGCGCTGGTAACAATTTCCAGGATATTCCCCTCCCGGCGGACCGACTCCAGATGTGTGTGGCCTGACAGACAGCAGAGAATCTCATATTCATTGAAGAGTTCGATCAGAAGATCCGCATTATAAATCTGATAGCCGTAAAAGAAAACGGAATTGTGCCGCAGAAGATTCTGGTGCGACACAAGGATTACATGCGCTCCGGCCCGCTCCGCCCTGGCCATCTGCTGCTGGATCCAGGAAAAGCTGCTTCCCGGAACCGAATTATTTGAGAAGCTGTTTACATCCAGACACAGAAACCAGAAGTCAGGTGAAAACTCAAAGAGATAGCTTCCCGAAGCAGAATCCAGCGAGGACGCCTCCTCATATCCATACTCCTGCCAGATTTCACGGAACTGGTCACCGTCCGTATTCTCCACCCGTTCAAAGCTGCTGCCGGAAAAGCGCACCGCATTCGCATTGCTGATATCATGATTGCCGGGAATCACGATTACAGGAATGCCTGCTTCTTCGATCTGCCTGCAGTAGGCCCTAATTCCTTCATGGCTGAGTCTTTCACCGTTATAAGTCAGATCGCCGCTCAGAACCACCAGATCCGGCTCCGCATTCAGTACCGTCTCTGTAAAAGTCTTCATATAGAGGTCAGAATACTGGGGAAGCTTGCTGTCCCCGTTTTGTACGGTTTTCTGAAAACTGGCTCCGCCGTCCGTCAGTTCCGGGGACAGATAATGCGGATCTGTCATGACAAAAACGCAGATACCCTCATTTTTTCCAGTATCGCCGCCGGCGGGTTCTTCTTCGGCTGTATCTTCCGCAGCTGCTCTTTCCGCAGCGAATCTTTCAGTATTGATCTCTTTCACAGCAGCGCCGCAAGCCGGCGTCCCACACGGAAGTACCAGGAGAAGAAAAAAGAAAGCCAGGACAGCCGTCATCCTCCGGATCCGTTCCTGCACGAAAAAAACTCTGTATTTTCTGCCTGACATTCTTCTGTTCATTGAATAAACCTCTGTAAAACCTGTCCGCGCGGCCTTTTCACACAGACTGAAAAACATCTTTGCTTTCTCCTGTTTTGTGATACAATACTTCAGATAATAAACTCAGGAGGTATTCCAGGTAAAATGAAAAGACTGACACTGCTTCTGGCCTGTCTGATGGCCCTGCTTCTGAACGGCCCGGCCCTTACCGCTGTCCAGGCCGCTTCTTCCGTAAAACAGGAATCCATCGACAAGGCAGCCGCTGCACTGAAAGAAATGCCCAATAACAAAAAAATCACAGCCCTGGGCGGCGCGAACATCAGCGAGGAAAATCTCAAGTCGCTCAAGTCGGCCATCAAATCCATCTCCCCTTCGGGTACAGGCATCGTCCTGCTTGACCTGAAGAACGGAAAAGGCCTGTCTTACAATGCCGGGCAGCTGTTCTACTCAGCCAGCACCATGAAAGGACCCTTTGTCGCAAGCCTTGCTTCCGCCCAGCCGTCCGCCATCAGCGCATCGAACGGAAATGTGACAGCCACGATCCGCTGGTCCAGCAACGAAGATTACATGAGTCTGGTCAACCGGTACGGAAAAAACTGCATGAAGCAGTGGTGCAAAAAGGCGGGCGTCCGCACCAGCCTTGCGAACCATCCCTATACGAACGTCAGCGCCAGCGAACTCGCGAAACTCTGGCTGCAGAATTATATCTTCTTCAACAGCAGTTCTTTCGGAAAGTCTGTCGGAAGCCTCTATACAAGTCCCAATCTGTCTGTCATTCACAGCGTTCTCGGGAAAAAACACAGAACCCAGACCAAAGCCGGCTGGATCGCAGGCAACAGCTTTTACAGCGGACAATACCGCAATGCGACCAACGACGCCGGAATTATCTACGGGAAACATCCTTATCTGGTCGTCGTTCTGTCGAATGTACCGTACAATTTCAGCCGGCTCAGCCGAATCGTGACGGTCCTCGGCAATATCGCTGATGAGCTGTAAAATAACACGGCGCTGCGTATATCATTCTCATGGCATCGCTGATAAACTCCGGAAGAAGGCTTTACTTGCTGCACGCACAATTCTGACAGTGCGGTCAGGCCTGCGGGCGTTTCAGCAGGACGACAATCATCTGACCATTTTATATAAGCCCTGGCACAGAAAGCTGCCAGGGCTTATTTGTTCCAGGGAAACACCGCAGCGATTTCCTGTATTACAGAACAGTCACAGTGAAGGAATAGGCTTTCTCCTCTCCCGGCTGCGCGGTCTGGACGTTCACTTTATGCTCCAGAATATCATCTTCGCTGCTCTTGGTTGAGAATCCGTTCCAGGGTTCCAGCGCCACGAAGGGAGCCGGCTTCACCGTTGACCAGATCACCAGATTTGAGAAATCAGCAAAATCAAGCTTCAGTCCTCTCCCTGTCTTCGGGTTGACATAAGTCAGACTCCTGGACTTCAGCTGATCAAACACCAGTCCATCATGAAGGAAAAGACTGTGATCAAGTCTGAGGACCCTGTCATCATCCAGAATCACACGCCGGTTCACCTCGTCCAGCAGGGTCTGTTCAGATTCCAGCGGATACATCAGATTCGCGCTTTCTTTCTGCTCGAAACAAACCACATAATCCTCATAGGACTCCCCTTCAAAAAGCGGGCAGTTAAAAGCCGGGTGTCCGCCGATAAAGAAAGGCATGGGAACATCGCCCGTATTTTTTACTTTATAGCTGAAGGTAAGCCGGTTCTCTTCCACCCTGTAAGAAAGAGTAAACCGGAAATCATAGGGATAGATCTCCTTTGTCGCGGGAGAAGAATTCAGAACATAAGTCACGGACTGTTCATCCCGGGCAGCGGCTTCAAATGTTTCAAATCTTGCAAATCCGTGTCTCTTGATGTTTTTCACCTCGCCCGCCCCGCACTTTGCAGTATCTGAACGCAGGCTTCCGCAGATCGGGAAACAGACCGGTGACTGCCCGGACCAGAATTCCGGATCTCCCTGCCAGAGAAATTCCGTCTGTCCTGCACGGATACTTGTCAGCATGGCGCCTTCCGCAATGCTCGAAACGGTCAGTACGTTACTTTTGATTACAGCAGTTTCTCTTTCACTCATATCACTTCCCCCTTCATGGATGAATGCCTGGAGCATTATAACTATTTGCTATAACAACTATATATGCTTTATTTGCACATTTTAATACCGCAAAAAACTTTCCTGAAGTCAGTTCCGGCTGCGGGTCATATGTCTGTCACAAGCCGCGGAACCGGGAAATCCGTTTCCTCCACAGGTACTATGTCAAACAGCTGAAAATGAAACGCGGCGGCCGCGAGCGGATGCCGCGGATGTTTCTGCAGATACCGGTCATAATAGCCGCCCCCGTAGCCGATTCTCCCGCCGGAAGAATCAAACGCAAGGCCTGGTAGAATCATAAGAGCATCCTCTTCACTGTCCACGCAGCGGCAGCGCTCCGGATCCGGTTCCAGGATATGCATGGCTCCTTCCCTGAGGCAGTCCGCGGAATCAATCTGATAAAAATGCATTTCCCGGCTCCCTTTCACTACCTTCGGAACCGCGGTCCTTTTCCCTTCTGCCCGGCAGCGGATCAGAAAATCCTGCAGCTGCACTTCCCCCGGCAGCGGCATATAGGCAAAAACCGTTTCCGCCTTTCTGCACTCCGGCAGGAGCAGAAGCCGCTCCACGATGATCCTGCTCATCGATGCAAACTGCTCCCAGGAATATCCTTCTTTTCTTTCAGCGACAATCCGCCGGATCCTTCGTTTTTCAATCTGTATCGTATCCATATCCTGCAGCCTGTATCAGAGAACCAAAAAGATCCGGACATTTCTCCGCTTCCGGAGTCTTGAAAAAACACAGAAAATCCGATAAGGTATCAGGGAAGCCGGACTGCTGCCTTATTCAGGTCCGGACAATCTCATTAACCATCAAGCGGAGAGAAATCCATGCACCAGATTAATTATAAAATCACCGTCCAGTATGAAGGTACCCGCTACAAAGGCTGGCAGAAACAGCCCGGTACGGAGAATACCATTCAGGGCAAGCTGGAAACCCTTCTGAGCCGCTGTCTCGACACGCCAATTGAAGTATGGGGCGCGGGACGAACGGACGCAGGCGTCCATGCTCTGGGGCAGACTGCAAATTTCTGGGTTCCCGAAGATAAACTGGAAGCATTTGCCGCCCAGGAAGAGGCCTCCCTCAGATCGCTGAAAACTTCCGCCGAGGACGCGGCTCTCTTTTCAGCCCTGAATCATTATCTTCCCGAAGACATCGCCGTTCCCCAGATGGTGCGCGCCTCCGAACGTTTTCACGCCCGCTATCTTGCTTCCTCCAAATGGTACCGCTACAGGATCCGCACATCCCCTGTTTCGGATGTCATGAACCGGCGTTTTCTCTGGCAGTACGGCAGTCCCCTGGACATTGAAAAAATGTACCGCGCTTCCCGCGCACTGATCGGAACGCATGACTTTACCAGTTACTGCGGACTCAAAATGAAAAAGAGCGCCGTCCGCACGATCACTGATATCCGGATCAGCCGGCCGGATCAGGATACGATCTTTCTGGATTACTACGGAGACGGGTTCCTGAACCATATGGTCCGCCTGCTGACCGGAGAACTGGTGGAAGTCGGAGCCGGAAGATTTCCGGAAGAGGCCCCCGCGGCCGCGCTCGAAGCACAGACGAAAGGGGCTGCCTGCCATACCGCTCCCGCCAGCGGACTGACGCTCATGAAAGTCGTATATTAAGCTTCAGCCGCTGGTGAATGTCATCCGGTCGGATTCCTGATCGTTTTTTGAGAATGTCCTTTCGGACCTCAGCCAAAGTGATCAGGACGGTTCCAGCCGGCGGCAATACTCCATCAGCCGCTCCCGCAGAAGCTCATAGCGCTTTTTCTTCTCTTCCTTCGCAAAATGAATCCCCCGCTGCTGCTCATGACTGCAGTCATAGCGGAATTCTTTGCCTTCGAACTGTTCGCATGTCAGGTCGAAGACATGATCCTGAATCTGGTTATAGCAGTGATAATTCTCGTCCCCGAGCGGAACACCGAACACACTGCCGCCGAAAAGGTCCTGTACCAGGAATGCCGTTACAGAACACTGTCCAAGCGTTCTGTTTCCGGGACTCCAGCCTGCCCGCATCCGCGGAGCGCAGGTTTCGGCGCACCAGCTTCCGGACAGGGCTTCATAGAGTTCTCCCACCGTCCGGATTCCCGGGAAATCAGAATCCGGCTCCCTGAAAGGCAGATCCGCATTCTCCCAGCCATAGAATCGACCGCTCATAGATCTTCTCCTGCTTCTCCCTTCGTAACTGCCATCAGGCAATCATCTGTTTCGTCTTCCATTTCCCTGGCCGCTGAAAGAAAAACTGCCTTCTTCAGATATGCAGCTTATAATCATCCGATTAAACTTCTCACCAGCCACAGCTGCGAAACCATTATTGTGCCTTCGTGACAATTATCTGCAGTTCATCTGCCTGCGGCATCTGAA
>CADCPV010000163.1 GCA_902803345.1 uncultured Eubacteriales bacterium
GGCAGACGCGTCTGCCAAATTCAGAGAGCTTTCCATTGGCGGATTTTCTGCATATTGGCTTTTCTCACCATACACTCATATTGTCAAAAGTGAAAAGTTACGATGAGCGCATTTTCTATATAAAAAAGGCTGTTGCTGAAAAACTCAGCGTTGATGGCCTAAAGAACAGCATTGCAGAAGATGCTTTTCATCATCAGGGCAGCCTGCCGAACAACTTCACGCGCACGATCTCTGCAGGGCAACAGGCGCTCAAGGCAATTAGCACCTTCAAGGACGAATACCTGCTGGACTACATCAACGTAGAAGAGCTGGATGTCCGTGACATCCAGGACATAGATGAAAAGGTGGTAGAAAACGCCATCATTCACAATGTCAAAAATTTCATCCTGACTTTTGGAAAAGACTTTGCCTTCGTGCGGAATCAATATCATCTGGATGCTTTCGGGGAGGATCAGTATATCGACCTTCTGTTTTTTAACCGGGAGCTGAACTGCCTTGTCGCGGTCGAACTCAAGAAGGGCAAATTCAAAACATCCTATCTGGGCCAGCTCCAGGGATATTTGAGTGTTCTCGACGGCTTTGAACGCAAGCCCCATGAAAACCCGGCTATCGGCATAATTCTGTGCAAGGATATGAATAAATCGTTCGTTGATTATGTGATCCAGGATTATACCAAACCGATGGGCGTGGCAACATATAAGACTTCAAAGGATATGTCTGATGAATTGAAAAAAGCTCTTCCGCCAATTGAAGCACTCAAAAAGTTATTGGATGAAGGGGATGATTTGGAGACAGACAGCAAAGAATAAACAGTAAAATGGAATGGAAAACTGCTATGGATATTCGAAAATCGTTAATTTTTCAAGGCCAGATTTTGACGCTTTTCCTTGAAAAATAAGGGTTTATAGCCTGGAGGATGGGTTACGGTCTCAAATAATCTATCGGATCGAGCCAAGGATTTACTTGAGAATGCCGTTCATCTATATAATAACATTGACCCGACAACATTTGGAGCTAATGACGCCAGTACGTATGCGCATGCATATTTTCGGGTTCTTGAAGCGGAATACAATGATAAAGTCATTTCGATTATAAATAAGAATCTTGATTTTGAAAAATTATACGAAGAAATTGATGATATCGCAGATGAAGATGAACGCGAGAATTGGAAAAAGGAGGCGAGATCTTTAGAAAAAACGAAAAGGGGAGAAAAAGATTTTTTGACTTTAGGCACTATTCAAGTTTTATTAGGTAAACTTAGATGTGATAAAATGGAGCCACATGCTAACCGTATAATTCAAGCATTATGGAATGGGCTTACCGATGAAGGCAAAAGAGCTTTTGTTAACGGAAACATGGAGAATGTAATTAATCACAGAATGGTTGATCTTTACAGAAATCCTGGAGCACACATTGGTTTAATGCCTTTGTCATCAGCTATGCAGGGAAGAGCATATGTTATGAATAATCTACCAATGATTATTGAATGGTTCAAATAGAAGCGGGTGTAATACTGCCCTTGGCAAGTTGTTGGCATCCTTCAAATTAACTTGGCAAGTTTCTTGGCATCTTTCGTATAAACTTGGTAAAATAGGATATCACTTGCCAAGTTGGGCGATTTCTGCTATAATATTAACAAGTTAACAAGGAGGTTGCTGCGCCATGAGAGAGGAAGAATTGGTCAGTCTGATTCGAAAAATCCAGAGAAGGCAGACAGAATTCCAAACGGTTGAATTAAAAACTGCACAAGTAGATTTCCCCAAAAAGATATACGATACGCTTTCTTCCTTTTCTAATCAGGATGAAGGCGGTGTCATCATTTTTGGTATTTCGGAAAAAGACAATTATGCTGTTACGGGCGTATATAATGCCGAGAATGCTCAAAAAAAGGCCATGGAAGCCTGCAGCCAGATGGATCCTAATGTTCGGGCGGTTTTTACCACGACAGAGTTAGACGGGGAAGTTGTTCTTTCTGCAGAGATTCCTCCCGTTGAATACTGGAACAGACCGGTGTTTTATAAAGGGGCAGGAAGACTGAAGGGTTCGTATGTCAGAGTCGGAGATGCCGATGAGCCGATGAGTGAGTATGAAGTTTACAGCTTCGAGGCATTTCGCAGAAGAATACGAGATGAATTGCGGCCGGTTCCGGAATGCAGGGAAGATTTTTTTGATAAAAATCGTTTAGAGCAATATCTGGAAGCAGTAAAACATGAAAGGAAAAATCTGACAGCCTTATCCGAGCCTGAGATCAAGGAGTTGATGGGGGTTACGGTAAAAGGAGAAACGACATTGGCCGGAGTCATGACGTTCTCATTATATCCTCAGACCTGGTTCCCGCAGCTTTGTATCACGGCTGTGTCCATCCCCGGAACGGAACTGGGAAATACAGATAAAGACGGGGCAAGATTTCTGGATAATAAGCGTATCACCGGTGCTATTCCGGAAATGCTGGAGGAAGCGGTTGACTTTGTTCGCAGGAACATGCGGACGAAGACCATTGTGGATGAGAATGGACATCGTGCAGATAAGGACGAATATCCGATTATCGCAGTCAGAGAAGCGATTTTGAATGCATTGGTGCATCGCGATTACAGTATGTTGACGGAGAATACACCTGTAAGCATTGAGATGTATCGTGACAGAATAGAGATCATCAGTAAAGGAGGACTTTACGGCGGCGGTTCTGTTAACCAATTGGGGAAGGGACGACCGGAAACCAGAAATGCTGCTCTGGCAAATATGCTGGAACTTCTGAAAGTAACGGAGAATCGCTATTCAGGAATTCCTACGATCATCAAGGCTTTCGAAGATGCGGAACTCCCCAGACCGGAGTTTACTGTGACTCGTGGTGTTTTCAAGGTGATTTTCCGAAATGGGACAGGAGTGCCTGCGGCAGAGATTGATAAGACGGATATTCACCGCGCAATTCTTGAGTATTGCAGGATTCCCAAATCCCGGGAAGAACTGACCGCTTTCACTGGAAAGTCCAGGTATTATACAATGTCGGCTATTGTGCAGCCGCTTGTAGATCAGGGCAGATTAAAAATGACGATACCGGAAAAACCTAAGAGCCCAAAGCAGCGTTTTGTGACGACAGGCTGAGAGGTAAACAGTAGCTTTTTCTGAGTTAACTATAGGCTTACGACTTCGGAATCGTCGAAAGATTAGAAAAATTAAAGGTTTCAGGCATTTTCTCCGCGTTTTAGTGGCTTTTGTACACGTTGTTACGACGGATAATCTGTCCTCGGAATGGACTTGCGAAGAGTGCAATAATTTATGAAAAAGGGAGAAAAATGTATTGAAAACTGCCATAGAAATATGAAAAATGTTAATTTTTCGAGGTCAGATTTTGGCGTTTTCCCTTGGAAAATAAAGGGTTTAGAGCCTGGAGGATGGGTTACGGCCTCAAAGCAGCCCGTAGGGCCCCGCAGTTCAGCAAACGTTGATCGGAACCCAATAAACAAGCCAAAAGCCTTGATTTTCTTAGAAATTTCGAGGCTTTTTTCATGCCCGGAAACGGGAAATCCGGCGGTATCAAATTTCACGCTTTGGACCGTTTTATACCGGAAATCGCAGGTAAAAAATGGCTAAATCGCACTGCGACTGAAAAAGGCCCATCGCACATTTCAAAAAATGAGCAGTTTCGGCTGCTGAAAATATACAACCCGGAGGTGGATATGTCAAAACAGAACATCTATGATAACGAGAGTTTCTTTGAGAATTTCCGGAAAAACAGGGATAACGAGCTGAACTTCAACGACTGTATCGAAACGCCGATCCTGCTTTCGATGCTTCCGCCCCTTACAGGAAAGACCATCCTTGATATCGGCTGCGGCATGGGACAGCACGCGAAACAGTATTCCGAAATGGGAGCGGAATCGGTTCTTGGGACAGATATCTCCGGAAAGATGCTGGAATTTGCGAGAGAACACAATTGCGCCGGGAACATCACTTACAGAGAGCTTGCGATGGAGGATATCGAAGAAATCGACCAGAAGTTTGATCTGATAACGAGTTCCCTGGTGTTTGATTATGCGGCGGATTTTCCGGGGATGATGAAGAAAATCCACAGACTGATGAAGGACGATGCCGAGTTTGTCTTCAGCATGTCTCATCCGATTGTAACTGCGTGGGACGGGGTATATGACCGGTATACGCGCACAGAGACAGGAGAACGCCTTTATGCGAACCTTCGGAACTATTGTGTGGAAGGGCTCCGGAAAGTCGACTGGGTTGTGAATGGAGTTGAACGCTATCACAGGACAGTTTCCAGCCTGATCAATGGCCTGATCGGTGCAGGATTCATAATTGAAGAATGCGAGGAGGCACATCTGTCTGATGAAATGCGGGAGAAATACCCGGATAAGTTCGGCGGGACCATACATCGTCCGGAATTTATTTTCTTCAGGTGCAGGAAGGCGTAAAAGAGGAGGCTCATATGACTGATCAGGAAAAATCCATGAAGCATTGTTATCGGCAGTGCATAGTGAAGCGGCTTTGTGTTTTATTTGCTTTTTTCGTGCTGGTTCTCTCTGTACCGTCATATGCGGATATTATCTATGAACCATATGATGACTTCTATCAGCAGCATATAGATGAATGCGAGACGGATTATTATTGGAAAACATATAAAGTGGTTGCCGATTCGCCTGTTTCGGTCGTCAGGTCGCCGGAGGACGACACGGTTTTGGGTGAGTATAAGCCGGGAAAACTATTTTCGACAAATACAAGGTATCGAAATCGGGATTCGATCTGGTATTACTGTCCGAATTTTCAGCAATCGGATAAAGCCGGCTGGATTTCCGGTTCCGGAATCGAGCAGCTTTATGACTCAGACTGCTTCAGGGAGGATCATGCTTCTGAAATCCGGGGTGCGGTAAAGCTGGATCTCAAAGAGCTGAAGGGCATCACATTTTGCGCCTATCCCGGAGGCCGCATGACAGAAACACGCAGTCTGGGACTGCAGGGCATAGCAGACGGCATAACAGACGAAACGCTGGAGTGCAGCAACAGCTATACAGATCCGGAGGAAAAACTCTGGGGATACTGCGGTTATTTCTACGGCTCGGTCAACGGATGGGTATGCCTGGATGATCCGGAGCTTTCCAATACAGATACGGCGGACCCGCTGACAATTTCGGAGGTTCGCGGAGGATCTCCTGCGGAGACGGAAACAGAGACGAGTACGGTAAGAGAATCGACGGAAGAAACATCCAAGCCGGAGACTTCTTCGGAGGTAACTGAGACCTCCGAATTTGATACAACCGCTGAGGAAACGAAAGAACCGGAAAAAATAAACGGTACAGATAAGACATTTATAGTTGTGGGGATTTTGGCTGGTACGGCACTCCTTACAGCTGCAATTGTACTGATTGTGCTGTTGAAAAAGAAGAAGTAATCCTGTCACGCCATCTGTCCGGCAAACCGGAAGGGTTCCTGTACTTTTAGCGGACATACAACTTAATACACAAAAGAATGCCCTTGGCTATATAGAGTCGAGGGCTTTTTTCA
>CADCPV010000164.1 GCA_902803345.1 uncultured Eubacteriales bacterium
CCAACGCGAAAAAGCATTCGGAGAAGAAAACCGGCGTGACCTTTGCGGACGTCGCGGGCGAAGACGAGGCGAAGGAATCCCTTGTGGAAATCGTCGACTTCCTGCATAATCCGCAGCGCTATGCGAAAATCGGTGCGAAGATTCCGAAGGGCGCACTTCTTGTCGGCCCTCCCGGAACCGGCAAAACACTTCTTGCAAAGGCAGTCGCGGGTGAGGCACATGTGCCGTTCTTCTCGCTTTCCGGTTCGGACTTTGTGGAAATGTTTGTCGGCGTCGGCGCAAGCCGTGTGCGTGACCTCTTCAAGCAGGCACAGGCGGAAGCTCCGTGCATTATCTTTATCGATGAAATTGATGCGATCGGCAAATCCCGCGACAGCATTTATGCGGGAGCAAATGACGAGCGCGAGCAGACCCTGAACCAGCTCCTTGCAGAGATGGACGGTTTTGATTCCAGCAAGGGTGTCATGATCATGGGTGCGACAAACCGTCCCGAGATCCTTGACAAGGCCCTCCTTCGTCCCGGCCGTTTCGACCGGCGGATCATCGTTGACAAGCCGGACCTCAAGGGCCGGGAAGCGATCCTGAAAGTCCATGCGAAGGATGTCAATATGGCGGACAACGCCGATCTTCATGAGATTGCGCTTGCCACATCCGGTGCGGTCGGTTCGGACCTTGCGAATATGATCAATGAAGCCGCGATCAACGCGGTGCGTCACGGCCGGATGGCGGTGACGCAGGCAGACCTTTTCGAAGCCGTCGAAGTCGTTCTGGTCGGCAAGGAGAAGAAAGACCGCATTATGTCGCAGGAAGAGCGGCGGATCGTTTCCTATCACGAAATCGGACATGCGCTGATCTCGGCGCTGCAGAAAAACTCCGAGCCGGTGCAGAAGATCACGATTGTCCCGCGTACGATGGGCGCTTTAGGCTATGTGATGCAGACACCGGAAGAGGAGAAATACCTCAACAGCAAGAAAGAATTAGAGGACATGATCGTCATGGCCCTCGGCGGACGTGCGGCAGAAGAGATTGTGTTCGGCGATGTGACGACCGGTGCTGCGAACGATATCGAGAAGGCGACAGCTTACGCGCGCTCGATGATCACGATGTACGGCATGTCGGATCATTTCGGCCTGATGCAGCTTGAATCGATTGAAAGCCAGTACCTGGACCGCCGGCGGGTGATGAACTGCGCGGACTCGACGGCGGCCGAAGTGGATGACGAAGTCCGGCTGATGCTTTCGAAGGCCTACGAAGAAGCGAAGGAGATGCTTCTTCAGAACCGGGAGATCCTGGACAAGCTTGCAGCGCACCTGATCGAAAAAGAAACGATCACCGGCGAAGAATTCATGCGGATTTACCGCGGCTATAAGGAAGAGATCGAGAAGCGCGAGGCGGAAGAAGCGGCGGCTTCGGAAGTCCCGGAGATTGAAAATATCCCGGAAGTTCCGGCTGAGGAGGTTGTAGCGGCTGAGGCGGAAGCGGTCATGCCTTCGGCGCCTGCTGATGAAGGAGCAATCGAGTAAGTGAGCCAGGTCTTTGACATAGAAGAAGAGCTGAAGAAACTCCCGGCCAGGCCGGGAGTTTACTTGATGCACAACAGTCTCGATGAGATCATCTATGTCGGAAAGGCCGTGAAGCTGAAAAACCGGGTGCGCCAGTATTTCCAGGGACCGCGCGGAAAGTCCGTGAAGATCCTGAAAATGGTTGAAAACATCGCCTGGTTCGAATACATTGTCACAGATTCGGAAACAGAAGCGCTGATGCTCGAGTGCAACCTGATCAAGGAGTACCGGCCGCGCTACAATACGATGCTGACCGACGACAAGGGATACCCTTATATCCGCGTAACAGTGGAAGAGGAGTTCCCGCGCGTCTTCAAGGTCAACCAGATGAAGAAGGACCGGAGCCGCTATTTCGGGCCATATACGTCGCATTCGGCTGTGAAAGACACGCTGGAGCTTCTGCAGAAACTGTTCCCGCTTCGGAGCTGCCGGAGGGTCCTGCCGCGGGACATCGGGAAGGAGCGCCCCTGCCTGAATTACCATATGGGCCGCTGCATGGCGCCCTGCCAGGGCCTGATCAGCAGGGAAGACTACGCAAAAAACGTCGAGCAGGTGCTGCGCTTTCTTTCCGGCGATACAAAGGAAATCATCCGCGACCTGACAAAGCGTATGCAGGAAGCCTCACAGGAACTGAATTTTGAGGAGGCGATCCGGCTCCGGGATCTATTGGATTCCGTGAAACAGGTCGCCGAGAAGCAGAAAATCACCGATACCGGCGAGACCTTTGACCGCGATGTGATTGCCTGCGCAATTGAGGGCACGGAAGCTATCGTTCAGGTCTTTTTCATGCGCGACGGCAAGATGCTCGGGCGGGATCATTTCCACATGGAGTGCGAAGAGGGAACTGCACGGGCCGAAATCTTAGAAAACTTTGTCAAGCAGTTTTACAGCGGGACACCTTTCATCCCGGGCGAACTTCTCCTGCAGGAGGAGATCGGGGACCAGCTTGCAATCGGCGCCTGGCTCTCGGAGCTCCGGGGACGGAAAGTCTCGGTCTCGGTACCGAAGCGGGGCGAGAAGGAACGGATGCTGGAGCTTGCGGAAAAGAACGCACAGATGGTTCTGGACCGCGACCGCGACAAAATCCGCAGGGAGGAACTACGGACACGCGGTGCGGTCCGGGAGATCGAATCCTGGCTCGGACTCGCGGAACTTCACCGGATGGAAGCCTACGATATCAGCAACATCAGCGGCTTCGAATCGGTGGGTTCGATGGTGGTATTTGAGGACGGGAAACCGAAGAAGAACGACTACCGGAAGTTCCGGATCCGCACCGTTTCCGGCCCGGACGACTACGCTTCGATGGCGGAAGTCCTGAGCCGGCGCCTCAGGCATGAAAAACTGCCGGACCTTCTTCTGATGGACGGCGGAAAAGGACAGGTACACGCGGCGGAGAAGGTTTTGTCGGATGCCGGCATATCGATTCCGGTCTGCGGAATGGTCAAGGACGACCGCCACAATACGCGCGGACTGTATTTTCATGACACGGAGATCCCAATCGACCGGCACAGCGAGGGCTTCCACCTGATCACACGGATCCAGGATGAGGCGCACCGCTTTGCGATTACCTATCACCGCGGTCTGCATACCAAGAACTCCATCAAATCCGTGCTTTCGGAAATCCCGGGCGTCGGACCGGCACGTGAAAAGGCATTGATCCGGACTTTCTCGGATATGGAGGAGATGAAAAAAGCAAGCGTCGAAGCGCTTGCGGCAATTGACGGATTCAACCGCCCTGCGGCGGAAAAAGTATATGCGTTTCTGCATCCGGAGGCATCGGCGGAGCCGGGCCCGGATGTGAAAGAGACAGGGGAGAAAAGAGAAGATGCCGATTAAGATTCCTGTAGACCTTCCTGCAGCGAAAACCCTGCAGGATGAAAACATATTTGTCATGGACCTGAACCGGGCGCAGAGCCAGGATATCCGGCCGCTTCGGATCCTGGTCCTGAACCTGATGCCGACAAAGATCGTGACCGAAACACAGCTCGCAAGGCTTCTTGGGAACACGCCGATCCAGATCGAAATGGAGCTTGTTAAAGTCAGCCGTGAGCCGAAGCATACCGCAAAGGAGCATATGATTGCCTTCTACCGGGAGTTTTCGGAAGTGCGGGACCAGTTTTTCGACGGAATGGTCATCACCGGTGCTCCGGTGGAGCACCTGCCTTTCGAGGAGGTGGACTACTGGGACGAACTCTGCGATATCATGGAATGGTCCAAGACGCATGTTTACAGCACATTCCATATCTGCTGGGGCGCGCAGGCCGCACTGTATTATCACTACAACATAGAGAAATTCCCGCTTTCTGCGAAGATGTTCGGCGTCTTCCCGCACCGTGTGACGCATAAAAATTCGATCCTGTTCCGCGGCTTTGACGATGTGTTTCTGATCCCGCATTCGCGCCACACCACCGTGAGCCGCGATCAGATCGCCCGTGACCCGCGCCTCAAAATCCTTGCCGAGTCCGAAGAAGCAGGCGTTTACTGCGTCAGCACCGACGGCGGCCGGCAGATTTTTGTGACCGGCCACGCCGAGTACGACACAAAGACCCTTGCGACCGAGTATTTCCGCGACAAGAACCTCGGGCTTCCGATCGCAGTCCCCAAAAACTATTTCCCGGATGACGACGATACGAAGGAGCCGATGAATACCTGGCGCTCCAGCGCGAACCTGCTGTTCTCGAACTGGCTGAACTATTTTGTCTACCAGTCCACACCTTACGAACTTGACCGGATCGAGTCCTTCGGAGGGCTGTAAAATACAGATATCTCTTCATTCCGGGCTCCCAAATCTGCGGAATACGTCGAAAAAAAGTATAGCGTTTTCCAGATTTTTGTAGTATAGTATCAGTAACTGAGTATATATTCCAGGAGGGAATGATATGTTTAATAATGCACCTGTAGTGAAAATCGGTCTTGTGGCCGTCAGCCGTGACTGTTTCCCGGAAAGCCTGTCAGTCAACAGAAGAAAAGCCCTGATGGCAGCTTATACCGCGAAATACGGCGAAGACAGCGTTTATGAATGCCCGATCTGCATCGTGGAGAGCGAAATCCATATGGTGCAGGCTTTGGAAGATATCAAGGCGGCGGGCTGCAACGCGCTCTGTGTATACCTCGGAAACTTCGGACCGGAAATCTCCGAGACACTTCTTGCAAAGCATTTCAGCGGACCCAAGATGTTCATCGCGGCGGCAGAAGAGAGCCAGAATGACCTTATAGGCGGCAGAGGCGACGCGTACTGCGGCATGCTGAACGCAAGCTATAACCTGCAGCTCAGAAACGTCGGCGCTTATATTCCGGAGTACCCGGTAGGCGATGCAGAGGACTGCGCGGATATGATTCACGACTTCATTCCGATTGCACGCGCCGTCATCGGTCTTTCCGAACTGAAGATCATTTCCTTTGGTCCGAGACCCATGAATTTCCTGGCCTGCAATGCACCGATCAAGCAGCTCTACAACCTCGGCGTGGAAATTGAAGAGAATTCCGAACTGGATCTGTTCGAATCCTTCAACAAGCATGCAGACGATCCGCGGATTCCGGAAGTCGTTGCGGACATGGAGCAGGAGCTTGGCGCCGGCAACAAGAAGCCCGAAATCCTCGGAAAGCTTGCGCAGTATGAACTGACCCTTCTTGACTGGGTAGAAGCACACAAGGGCTACAGAAAATATGTTGCGATCGCCGGAAAGTGCTGGCCCGCATTCCAGACGCAGTTCGGATTCGTTCCCTGCTATGTCAACAGCCGTCTCACCGGAAGAGGCATTCCGGTATCCTGCGAAGTCGATATCTACGGCTGCCTGTCGGAGTTCATCGGAACGCTCGTATCGGATGACATCGTTACCCTTCTTGACATCAACAACTCCGTCCCGAAGGATATGTACAAGGAGTCGATCGAGGGCAAGTTCCCCTACAAGTTCACCGACACCTTCATGGGCTTCCACTGCGGCAACACCTGCTCTTCGAAGCTGGCATTCTGCGAGATGAAGTACCAGATGATCATGGCGAGATCGCTTCCGATCGAAGTGACGAACGGAACGCTCGAGGGCGACATCGTCCCCGGCGACATCACCTTCTTCCGTCTGCAGTCCACCTCGGACAACATCCTCCGCGCCTATGTTGCGGAAGGCGAAGTGCTTCCGGTTGCGACGAAGTCCTTCGGCGGCATCGGTGTTTTCGCGATTCCGGAGATGGGCCGTTTCTATCGTCACTGGCTGATCGAAAAAGGCTTCCCGCATCACGGCGCCGTGATGTTCGGACATTTCGGCAAGCCGATGTTCGAAGTCTTCAAATACATCGGTGTGACAATGGACAACATCGGCTATAACCAGCCGGCAGGCGTCCGTTATCCGACCGAGAATCCCTTTGCCTGAGCAGCATTGAGAAAGACTTGAAAAAACAGGCAAAATATGCGATAATACGCGAAGGTACAGGAAGCGGTTTCTTGACCGCTTCCTGTATCGGCGTTTAGCATGAATCAGCCTACTCAAGGAGACAAAAGAAACATGTCAAATATCAAAATCACCTGTGATTCCAGCTGTGACCTTTCGCAGGAACTGTATGAAAAATACGATGTGGAAGTGATCCCTTTCGGGATTTACTTCGGTGAAGAACTGAGAACTGACGGCGTGGATGTTCAGTGCGAGGATCTGTATGAATTTGCGGACCGTACAGGAAAACTTCCGAAGACCGTTGCGGTTTCCCCGAGCAGTTATGCGGAAGTTTTCAAGAAGTATACGGACCAGGGGATGAGTGTGATCCACATCAACCTTTCTTCGGAAATGTCTTCGACCCATCAGAATGCGCTGATCGCGGCGAGTGAGCTTCCGAATGTCTATCCGATCGATTCCCGGAATCTCAGCTCCGGATCGGGGCATCTTGTGCTTCTTGCAAAAGAGCTCGCGGACCAGGGCCTTTCGGCACCGGAGATTGTGGATATCCTGAATGAAGCCAAAACACGGCTGGACGTCAGTTTTGTCCTGACAACGCTGAATTATCTTGTAATGGGCGGACGCTGCTCGGCCCTGAAAGCATTCGGTGCGAATCTTCTGAATCTGCATCCGGAGATCAAGGTCCGGAACGGCGTGATGGGTGTCGGCAAGAAATACCGCGGCAACATGAAAAAGTATGTGGACGCCTATATCCACGGGGCGCTTGACAACAGGACAGACATTGATACGCACCGTATTTTTGTTACACATTCTCCGATGGATCCTGCTATCGTTCAATATGCGGTAGACCTTGTGAAATCCATGTATGATTTTGATGAAGTGCTGGAAACTCCCGCAGGCTGCACCGTTTCGGCGCACTGCGGACCCGGGACGATCGGCGTCCTGTTCTTTACCAAAAAGGAGTGACAAACTATGTACTATATCGGTATTGATCTCGGCACATCGGCAGTCAAGCTGCTTCTGATGAACGAAAAGGGCGGCATTGAGAAAATCACAGACCGTGAGTATCCGCTCTTTTTCCCGAAAACAGGCTGGTCCGAACAGAACGCGGAAGACTGGATCACTGCGGTAATCGATGGATTGAAAGAGCTTGTAGCGGACATTGACAAGTCTCAGGTCAAAGGAATCGGCGCCGGCGGGCAGATGCACGGTCTGGTCATCCTGGATGACCAGGACCGGGTCATTCGTCCCGTCATTCTCTGGAACGACGGCCGGACACAGGGTGAGACCGATTACCTCAACCAGGTGATCGGAGAGGAAGTGCTCGGGAAAGAAACCGCAAACATTGCCTTCGCGGGTTTTACCGCGCCTAAGATCCTCTGGGTCAGGAACAACGAGCCCGAGAACTTCGCCCGCATCGCGAAAATCATGCTCCCGAAAGACTATGTCAACTATGTGCTGACCGGGTCTTTCTGTACAGAGTATTCGGATGCTTCCGGCATGCTGCTTCTTGATGTGGAGCGTAAATGCTGGTCGCAGAAGATGCTCGAGATATGCGGAATCACGGAATCCCAGCTTCCGAAGCTCTATGAAAGCTATGAAGTTGTCGGAACCCTGAAGCCGGAAATCGCACAGGAACTGGGCCTTCCGGAGACGGTGAAAGTCGTCGCCGGCGCCGGAGACAATGCTGCTGCCGCAGTCGGAACCGGAACGGTCGGACCGGATCAGTGCAACGTCTCGCTCGGCACTTCAGGTACGATGTTCATCAGTTCAAAGAGCTTCAAAAACCCCGCAAACCATGCAATTCACAGCTTCGCGCATGCGGACGGCTCCTGGCACCTGATGGCCTGCATGCTCTCCGCTGCATCCGGCAACAAGTGGTGGAACGAGGAAATCCTCGGAACAGAGGATTACAATAAAGAGCAGGAGGGGATCGCGGAGCATCTCGGGGACAACGAAGTGTTCTATACCCCGTATCTGATGGGTGAACGCTTCCCGCACAATGATACCCGTGTACGCGCGATGTTCATCGGCATGTCGATGAATACAACAAGACGCGATATGACGCAGGCAGTCCTGGAGGGCGTTGCCTTCAGTTTCCGCGATGCGCTGGAAGTGGCGAAGGAGCTTGGCATTGAGCTTAAGCGGACGAAGATCTGCGGCGGCGGCGCAAAGAGCCCGCTGTGGCGCCGGATTATTGCAAACGTCCTGAACCTTCCGGTTGATATGATCGAATCCGAGCAGGGACCTGGCCTTGGCGGTGCCATGCTTGCGGCGGTCGGCTGCGGCGAATACGAATCGGTCGAAGCAGCTGCGGATGCGATTGTCCGCGTTGTCGGAACCGTAGAGCCGGAGCCGGAACTTGTGGAAAAATATAATGTAAAGTACGAGACCTACCGGAAACTCTATCCGGCGGTCAAAAATCTGTTCAGATAAGACGGAGCGTAGCCTGAAAGTGTTGACTGCAAGAGAAAAGACCGTACGGATACTGAGAATTCTGATCGCAGTGATTCTGAGCCTGTACTTTTTCACGGCTTCGATATTCGTCATTCAGATCGGCGGCCGCTTCCCCTATCAGTTTTTAGGGGTCGGTGCCGGCGTATTCGTACTGGTCTTTTATATCGTTAACAGAAAATTCGAACGGACAGACTGGCTTTTGACGCTGGCCTTTCTGTCGTTTATTCTGGCTGCGCTTTCTGCTGAAATTAACCAGCTTCCGGAGGCATACCGGAAGCTTTCGCGTACCTCGGCACTGATGGCGGTTCCGCTTTATCTTGTCAGCGGATATCTCGGCGCTCGGATGAAGGAATCTGTCCGGCTGATGGACCTTCTGAAGCTGATCCTGAAGTTTATATCACTTCTGCAGGTGCTGTGGATTCTTCTGCAGTATGTCATGTATCATGTTTTTGATATCGACATCAACCATGTGATTTTCGCGGAAATCCTGCATCAGGAAGGACTTGTGAGCTTCTACCGCGAAACCTTCTATCCGGCCGGTTTTACCTGGCACGGCGGAAGCATAGCGCCGCTTCTTGTGCTGGCTTTTGTTCTTTTCAAAAACCCGATTATCCGGCTGATTGTCCTGGGTGAGTCTTTCCTTGTCGGAAGTTCCACGGCGATTATCGGTGTGCTTGCAGCACTTTTCCTGACAATCCTTCTGGGAATCATCCGGCGGGAGTATACGATTGCGAAAGTCCGGGATTTCTTCCAGAAGAAAAACATCTGGAAAATGGTGCTCGGGGTGCTGGTTGTTGCGGCGCTCATTATTCTGTTCATCCGA
>CADCPV010000165.1 GCA_902803345.1 uncultured Eubacteriales bacterium
ACCTTCACGCTGGAGATCTATCTCGTACATCCCTTGTTTGTACAGCTCTTTGGGTTTGCCTTTGTTCAGGATAGGGTAAAGCCTTTGTATCATATTCAGAACCCGTTTCTGTACGTGGCGGCTGTCACGGTGATCTCCATCCCGCTTGCATACCTTCTTCACAGGGCAGTCGCGCTGATGGGAACAAACAGAAACGGATCAGTTCAAACGGGAGGATTGAGGAATTGTTGAAGATAAGGAGTATATTATCATGAAAAAATATGAACAGAAAAACGTTTCGGACATTAACCTGGAGGACTTTACCGGTGAATACGAAGGGAAGGACGCCCTTGCAAAAGACCTGATTTTCACGGGCGGCAGAAAGACGGAGTCTCTGAACGGGCTCTGGCACTATGCAATTGACCAGTATGAGACCGCGATCCGCCAGCACTGGTTTGAGGAACGGTATGAGGCAAACGGAATTTCGCTTCCGGTAGACTACAGTTTTGATGAATGGCCGGTCATGCAGCTGCCCAGCTCCTGGAACATGCAGGACCGGATGCTTTTCCTCTACGAAAGCAGCATGGTCTTCACAAGGAAATTCAGCTTCAGAAAAGCGGAAAATGAGCGGGTATTCCTTCGGATCGGTGCTGCAAATTACATTCTCAGGGTCTTCCTGAACAAACAGTATGTTGGCATGCACCGCGGCGGTTCAACGCCGATGATGTTTGAAATCACGGATCTTCTTGAAACACAGAACCGCATCATGCTGGTCTGCGACGCGGCACGACGGCCGGAACAGGTGCCGACCGAGAACACCGACTGGTTCAATTACGGCGGCGTGTACCGGGATATTGAAATCATCCGCGTTCCGAAACTCTTTATCAAAGACTTCCGGATCAGCCTTGCCCCCGGAAAAGCCCTGGACCGCGTCCGGGCATTCGTGGAACTCTCCGAGAAAAAAGACCTTAAGGCTGTGCTTTCGATCCCGGAGCTTTCCCATGAAGCCGTGATCGACGTGAAAGCCGGAAAAGGCTCCGTGGACTTCCGCTATCCGGGGCTCACGCTCTGGTCTCCGGAAAACCCGAAGCTCTATGATGTAACACTCTCTATCCCCGGTGATACGGTTTCTGACACGGTCGGTTTCCGAAAGATTTCCGTCGAAGGCCGTGAAATCCTCCTGAATAATAAGCCGGTATTCCTTCGGGGCATCAGCTGTCACGAGGACAGTTTTGTCAATGGGAAAGCAGTCACAGAGGCAGAATGCATCCGGGCAATCCGGGATGCGAAAGAGCTTGGCTGCAATTTTATGCGGCTTGCGCACTATCCCCATACAGAAAAGATGGCGAAACTTGCGGACCGGATGGGTATTATGCTCTGGGAGGAAATCCCGGTCTACTGGGCAATTCGTTTCCGCCGTGCCGCAACCTATCGGGATGCCGAGAACCAGCTTCTGGAACTGATCACCCGGGACTATAACCGCGCTTCGGTTATTATCTGGTCTGTCGGAAACGAAAACGCGGACTCTGACGAACGTCTCAGTTTTATGAAGCGGCTTGCGGATACCGCCCACCGGGTTGACAAAACCCGTCTGGTTTCGGCCGCATGTCTGGTTTCGATGCAGCGCCTCGCGATTGAAGACCGGCTCGCCCAGTATATCGATGTTATCGGCCTGAATGAATACTACGGCTGGTATGCGCCGGACTTCTCGCAGCTTCCGAAGCTTTTTGAGAACAGCAATCCCGACAAGCCGGTCGTGATCACGGAATTCGGTGCGGATGCGTTTCCGCATCACCGCGGCTCGAAGTCCGATAAAGGAACCGAAGACTGCCAGGCAGATGTCTATGAGAAGCAGATCGCGACGCTTCGTACAATTCCGTATGTCAAAGGCATAACACCATGGATTCTCTATGATTTCCGCTGCCCGCGGCGTACGAGCGTAATCCAGCAGTATTTTAACCGCAAAGGCCTGATCGACGAAAAACGGGAATATAAAAAGCCGGCATATTATTTGATGCAGCGCTTTTACACTGAAAAAGCAGAATAGTTCAAAGATAAGGGAAGGGCAGTGTGCGCTTCCCTTTTTTTCGTTGAAACAGACGCGGGATTTTGCTATAATCTGAAAAGAAATCGACGATTCTGGATTGGAGGAAAACAGAACATGTATGATATCGTTGCATTGCCGAAGGACCAGTGGAAAGGCACGGTCATACCTTTGGTTACCAGAAGCGACAGTTATTATGACCTTGAAATGAGCCCATTAAACCGTGAAGGATGCACGATCGCTATAGTCAGGAAACCGGCAGAAAAAGAGATCGTTCACACACCGGAGGAATATGATTTCCCTGATTCGCTGTACCAGGATCATTGGGAGAATGCAGAAGCCTATGGTGTTGTGAGTGAAGCCGGTGATATGCTGGCCTGTATTGAAGTATGTCCAGAGGAGTGGTCGAACAGGCTCATGGTTACGGAACTGTGGGTGGATGATGCGCTTCAGGGAAAAGGTATCGGAAAAAGACTGATGGATAAAGCAAAGGAAATTGCTGTCCGTCAGGGAAGGCGTGCCATCATATTGGAGACGCAGTCCTGCAATACAAACGCAATCGGATTCTATCTTCATCAGGGCTTTGAACTGATCGGTTTTGATACTTGCTGCTATACAAACAATGATATTGGCCGCAGGGAGGTCAGGATCAACCTCGGATTCTTTTTCCACAGAGAAGGGCGCAGAAGATAATGCGCAGATCAGGCTGCATCATCCCGGAAGGAAATCATTCTTTGGAGAGCGGAAATGTTGATCAGGACATTTCTGCGCTTCAGGGGGTGATTCATCTGA
>CADCPV010000166.1 GCA_902803345.1 uncultured Eubacteriales bacterium
AAGCCGGATCGTGTTTCTTCCGCGCTCAGCGCGAGTTCACCGCAATAGGTGCGCGGAAATCCTTTAGACGCGCGTGCCGCGTGAGCTTTAGTGAGAAAAGACAGCTATAGCTCCACAGCCGTTCACTGAGCAAACAGACGCGGGGGATAGCGGGTGGCATCAGCCATGTCAGTCTGTCCCCTCGGGCTGATTTTTGATGGCGAACTGGGTGTTGTAGAGTTCGGTGTAGACGCCGCCGAGGGCGACGAGATCCGAATGCTTGCCCTGCTCGACAATCTGGCCGTCCTTGAGGACGATGATTTCGTCGGCAGCGAGGATCGTAGAGAGGCGGTGGGCAATCAGGATACTCGAGCGGGTCTTGATCAGCGGATCGATTGCATCCTGGATCTTCCGTTCGTTGATCGAGTCGAGCGCAGAGGTGGCTTCGTCGAAAATCAGGAGCGCCGGATTCTTGAGAAGCACGCGGGCGATGGAAAGCCGCTGCTTTTCGCCGCCCGAAAGTTTCAGGCCGCGATTTCCGACGATCGTATCAAGTCCCAGCTCCTGCGCTTCAATGAAGTCGTAGATATTGGCCTTTCTGCAGGCTTCAATCAGGTCCTGCTCCGTGGCGTCTTCACGGGCATACAGCAGGTTTTCGCGGATTGTGCCGTTGAACAGGTAGGTTTCCTGGCTGACCACGCCTACCTTGTCCCGAAGCCAGGAGAGGTTTAACTTTCTCACGTCGAAGCCGTCAAACCGGACTTCGCCGGCTGTCACGTCGTAGAGCCGCGGAATCAGGTTTACAAGCGTTGACTTTCCGGAACCGGAGGGGCCGACAATCGCAATGCTCTTCCCGGCGTTCAGGTAGAAGTTGATATCATGCAGGATTTCACGTTCCGGCTCATAGGAGAAGGAGACATTCCGGAAACGCACCGAGCCGCGCGCAAGTACGGGGCTCAGGGGCTTTTCGGCGTTCCGGATCTCGACCGGCATATCATAGTATTCGAAAAGCCGCGTGAAGAGCGCCATCGAACGCACCCATTCCACCTGGATATTCAGGAGTGCATTGACCGGTCCGTAGATCCGCGAGAGGAGCGCTACAAGAACGGTGATATCACCGACCGTGACCGAAGAATCGAATTTCATCATCAGGATGCCGCCGAGAAGATACAGGAGCATCGGTCCGATCGCGGTGAAGGTTGAAAGTACAACCCGGAACCAGCGGCCCGCCATGCTTTCTTTGATATTGAGGCGGATCATTTTTTCGTTGGCTTCGGAATAACGGTCATACTCGCGCTGCTCCTTGCCGAAAAGCTTGACGAGAAGCTGGCCGGAGACGGAGAGCGTCTCATTGAGGATGCCATTGATTTTGTCATTGGCTTCCTGGGACTCCCGTGCGAGAGACCAGCGTGTCTTGCCGGCAGTTCGGGTCGGAATCACGAAAAGCGGAACGATCAGGATCGCCGCCGTTGCGAGAATCCAGTTTTTCTGGTACATGGCGACGATCGCAACAACCAGTGTGATCACATTCGAAATGATCGAGGTGAGCGTATTCGTAATAATCTGGCGCACTCCGTCGATGTCCGAGGTCATGCGCGTAATGATCTCACCCTGATTCTGCGAAGTGAAAAAGCGCTGCGACATCGACAGGAGATGCCTGAACATCGAATTCCGCATATCGAAGGTGATATGCTGGGCAATCCAGGTGTTCAGGTAGCTTTCCCCGACGCCGATCAGATTTGACAGGATCGTCACAAGAAGCGAAGCGCCCAGAAGCAGCAGAAGCATTTTGAGGTTTCTGCCGATGAGGCCGATATCGATGATTTTACCGGTCAGGATCGAGGGCAGAATGCCGGCAACCGACGAGATGCCGATCAGGATGACCACCAAAAGCATCTGCTTCCAGTAGGGTTTCAGGTAGGAAAAAATACGAAACAGCAGTTCTTTGGTGACCTTCGGACGGTTTTTCTTTTCCTCCTCGCTGAGGTAACCGCCCATTCTTCCCGGACCCATCGGCGGCACGGCTTATTCCTCCTTGTTTTCAGGTAAAATGATCGGGGTCGGAGTTTCAGGATTCACAGCTGGAGATTCTTCCGCACGGAAAGTCCCCGAAAGTGCATCAAGCGTCGGAACCGTGTCTTTTACAGGTTCCATGTTGTCATCGGCCGGAGGCTCGTTTTCGGCAACGGCAAACATTTCCTGGGCGGCCGAAACCTCCGCAATTTCATCAAAGCGCGTCTGTCTTCTGATTTCCAGCAGTTTTGACAGAACGGCGATTACAAGCATGATCAGGCCTGCGAAAATCGTGATGACCAGGCTGACCGAGAAATATGGCACATGGTAGCGGAAGCTCAGGGTATGGTGTCCTTCCGGGAGCCTGAGCGAAATGTAGGCGCCCTTTGCCTCGATGATTTCCGCCTTTTCACCGTCCACGTAAACTTCCCAGCCTTCTTCATTTCCGATTGTTGTGAAGAGGCGTCCGGCCTCGTCGACGTCGACTTCCGCCTCGATCTGGGTGTCATTGTAGGAGAGAACCTTCATCGTGCTCCGGTTGAAGGCTTCGTAAACCTCCGCCATCAGATCGGTCTGGAAACGGTACAGCTTGACATCGAGAAGTTTCGTAGAATCCGCTTCGACGTTTTCAAATGTCAGCGTGTCGCCTTCTTCACACCATCCGAGATCCATCGTGTAGCTTCGCGTCAGGTTCTGGAATTTCTTGGAGAAACCGGAATGCACGGCCTGCACTTCCTTCGGGCCGGATTTCGTGGAGTAGGCGTAGTAGAAGCCGCTCTCAGGGATCGTCATCGTGATCTTTTTTTCGCTCTTGTAATTCGGCGTTACGTCTAAGAACAGGTCATAGGTTCCGGCGACAAGACCCGCCAGCTGGTTCTGGTTCTCCAGCGGCGTCGCACCTTCGTCCGACCATCCGGGAATCACATCCTCTTCGAGCATGTATCCGAGCGGCAGTGCATAGTTGTTGCGGTAAATATATGTCGTGTAAGTTTTCTCGTCTTTTCCGCGGCCGGCGGTTGCGGTGTACATGTCGTAGAGCGTGTACAGATTCCCTTCATCTTTCAGCTGTGTCTGCGATACGAGATAGCGCACCCCTAAAAGCATCTCTGTGAAGGGTGTCTGCCCCATGGAGCCGTAGGCGTTTGTCGAAGACTC